>CAYWYT010000029.1:0-15499 GCA_964462665.1 uncultured Woeseiaceae bacterium
AGGAATCGAACCAGGATGGTTCGTTCTATGACAGCGGGGCCACCGACACGACAAGTTTTCTCCGTGACTTTGGCATAGACGTTATTTAATCTGCTGGAGACATGGATGCTCGCCACCAAGCTGCGCAAGACTGGAAAATTTACTAGCCCCAAGCACAGCGGACCCGCACATCTGTGGCCCAGGAACCTCAACCAACTGCGCCGATTTCTGCAGCCAGAAAGCGGCACACCCTTGCCCATTCGACCGCAAGGCGCCGGCACCGCCGCGACTGACTGTAATACAGCTGACTCCGGATCAATCCTGCATATGACGCAGCTCGACAGGGTATTTCTGGTTGATACGAAAAATCATACGGCTACTGTTGAAGCTGGCATTCGCGTTGAGGCGCTGATCGAAACACTCGCTGAAGACGGCCTTGAACTGATAGGTGGCTTCGAACTACAAGGTCGTACGGTCGGCGGCGCTATCGCCGCTCCCTGCTTCGGTCCCTGTATTGGGAATTCGGGCAGCTTCTTCTCAAGCCACGTCGCATCGATGAAAGTCGTTACCGCCAAGGGCAAGATCCTGACGATTGACCGCTCGCAAACGAATCTATTGGCAGCGTACCGAATGAGCTTCGGACTTCTCGGCGTAATTTACGAGGTAACTCTTCGGGTTCGACCTATTCAAACTTTTACCGCGAGTCATCGTCGCGTATCGATAAACAAGTTCGCAGCTATCGTTGACACTCTCGCGATGAGCGATGTCGGCTTCAAGTTTTATCTGATGCCGTATCGAGATCGCGTTTATCTCGACCTGCGTCGCTACGATGCAGACCCCGGCAACGCCTACGCAGCGCCGTGGCGACTCAAGGACTGGGGTGAGAGCACGGTAATGCCGCACGTCTTTAAGTCACTCAATCGCATCGTGCCGATTGACTCGGTCAAGTATCGATTGATAGACAGCATCAGCGAAGCGACTCAGGGACTCGTTAATTCGCGACTGGTGCAGTCGGGCACCAATGCCTCGTCGCAGTCGCGCCGCAAGCGTGGCGGTCGTAATACTTATTACTCTACTTGGTGTTTTCCTGCCGCCAATTTTTCTATGATCGCGCTTGCTTATAAGGAGTTCTGCGAGACAACGCTGCAGAACTCCCAATACCGTTGCGACCTGCCCGCCGTTGGCTATCGACTGAACCGCGACGCCAGTGCGCCGCTATCGCCTTCGTTTGATGAAACAATGATCGCTCTAACAACCGCCTCGACGCAGTTAAAAGGCTGGGATGATTTCGTCATCGACCTTGCCGAGTTCGCCGAGAAATGGGGCGGTACGCCGTTGATCAGTCAGTCTCGGGCACTACGGGCAGAAACCGTTATCCAGACCTACTCCCGACGGCTCGACTTCTTTCGCCGCATGCGACGCCAACTGGACCCCGAAGATCGACTGCTGAGCCCGTTTCTCGCCCAATTCGCCCAATAGCACTAGACTTCATATATCGAACTGATAGTATGCATCACCCCGATATATGGGCAGCCGTGGCTGCCGGGACAATAAGTGATGGATGTAAAGACTGTATGCCTTGGCATGCTTACCGATGGCGAGGCCTCGGGCTATGACCTGAAGAAGCACTTCGAGTCGTCGTTTGGGCATTTTTTCGCCGCAGGCTTTGGCTCGATTTACCCGGCACTCGCCTCACTGGCGGAAAAAGAGCTGGTGAGCTGCTGCTGTATTGCACAAGACGGCAAGCCTGATCGCAAGGTGTATCGCATTACTGAGGCCGGCCGCCAGCAGCTACTTTCTGAGCTCGATAACCCAAACCCAACCCACAAGATTCGTTCTGAGTTTTTGGCAACGCTCTGCTTTGCTCATTTGATGAAAGCCGAACAAGTCGAGACTGTGCTGCAAAGCCGCATCGCGGATATCGAGGCTTACGAAAAAATGTTTGATGAGTTCGAACACAAATGCATGCAGGAAACACCGCACGGTATGCACTTCACAGTTGGAATCGCCCGCGCAGTGATGCAGGCAATGAAAAAATACATTCAGGAAAACGGGCACGAACTGCACGTAGAGAAAATTGAGGAAAATGACGTTGCGTAATTTTGAGAAATATCGGTCCTGGTTTTACTCAGCCGGCATCGCAGTTTTAGTTGCAGTCTGGTTGCTGTCTGGACAATTTTCAGACGACGAACCTTCTACAGAAAGTAGTGTAGCCGCGGCGCAGTCAGAGAACTCGTCACAGGGTAAGGTTCGCGTACGAACACAGGTCGCCGAAGAAATCACACGTACGATTGTCGTGAATGGCAAGACTGCACCGGCACGAGTTGTAGAACTCTCGGCAGAGACTGATGGTCGCATCACGAGTATCGGCGCCAGGCGCGGCGCCAATGTCAGTCGCGGCACCGTTATCGTAAGTCTGGATGAGCGTGACCGTAAAGCACGACTTGCGGAAGCTCGCGCGATCGTCAAGCAGCGTGAAGTTGAGTATGAAGCTCGCGCCAAGTTGAAAGCTGAAAGCTACGTTTCCGAAGCGCAATTGCAGGAAGGCGTTGCCAGCCTTGAGGCGGCGCGTGCCGAACTAACGCGTGCAGAGCTGGACCTTGAATACATGGTTGTTCGCGCCCCTTTCGATGGCGCTATTCAATCGCGGATTGGTGAGGTTGGTGATTTTCTGCAGGTAGGCGACCCGATAGCAACCTTCGTCGACAATCGCACCATCATCGTGTCGGCAAGTGTTTCAGAATTCGATGCACGCTTCGTGAACTCTGGCGCTAGCGCAGAGGCGAAGCTCGCCACCGGCGAGAAAATCCAGGGCACTATCCGCTACGTATCGCCGGTCGCTGATGAGGCGACGCGCACCTTCCTGGTAGAACTTGAAGTCGACAATAGTGACGGAGCGCTACGTGCCGGAGGTACAGCAGAACTCTATATCCCGGCTGAATCAATCATGGCGCATCGCATTTCACCGTCGCTTCTGACGCTGGACGATGCGGGTAACGTGGGCACCAAGATTATCGCTGCCAACGGCAAGGTAGAGTTCGTCGTTGCCGACATCGCGCAGTCTTCAAGCAACGGCGTTTGGGTCGCAGGTCTTCCTGAAACGGTCACCATTATTACTGTTGGCCAGGGCTTTGTTACTGCCGGCTCGCTTGTCGACGCGATACCAGAAGACGAAGTCGACACCGCTGTCGCCCGAAAAATTCAGGGCGAGAGCAACTAACAATGCAAATGATCGAAGCAGCAATGACGCGTTCACGCACCGTCATTCTCGGCCTCATGGTGATTCTCGTGACCGGAATGTACGCGTATACGACCATTCCGAAGGAAGCTGAACCCGATATCGAAATTCCGATTATCTACGTGCAAATGACGCACGAAGGTATCTCGCCCGAAGACGCCGTGCGCCTGCTGGTGCGTCCAATGGAACAGGAAATTCGTAGCGTTGAGGGCATCAAGGAAATGATCGCCGAAGGCTACGAAGGCGGCGCCAGTGTTCGAGTCGAGTTCGAGGCCGGAATCGACACGAATAAAGCATTACAGGACATACGTGAACGTGTGGACAATGCTGCAGCGGAATTACCGAACGAAACCGAAGACCCAACCATCAATGAGGTCAAAATGTCGCAACAGGACCCCATGCTGGTCCTGAACCTCGCGGGCAATATTCCTGAGCGCACCCTCACGACCATCGCCAAAGATTTGAAAGAAGATCTTGAGGCCATCAACGGCGTTCTGGAAGTCAATCTCGTTGGCGCGCGCGAAGAACTGATGGAGGTTATTGTCAACCCGCTGGCGATGGAGAGCTATGGACTGGACCAGGCGCAGATCGTCGCGTTTGTGGCAAACAACAACAAGCTCGTCGCAGCCGGTGCCATGCAGTCGACCGAAGGACGCTTTCCCGTGAAAGTGCCCGGTGTTTTTGAATCCCCGGACGACGTCCTCAATCTGCCCATCAAGGCGGTCGGCGATCGCATCGTGCATTTTAAGGATATTGCTGAGGTTCGCCGCACCTATAAGGACGCCGATAGCTACGCGCGCCTGAACGGAAAACCTGCGCTCGCTATCGAAGTTATACAAAGAGGCGGCGCCAATTTGATCGAGGCGATTAAGCAAGCCAAAGCGGTCGTAGCCGCAGAACAACAGTATTGGCCCGAAGAAATCGAAGTCAGTGTGTCGCGCGATAAGTCTGACGACGTTAATGACATGCTGACCGAGCTACAGAACAGCGTGCTTGCCGCGGTGCTACTGGTATTTATCGTCATCATCGGCATCCTCGGGATTCGCTCCGCACTCCTGGTCGGTATTTCGATTCCTGGCAGCTTCCTGCTCGGCATTCTGATAATCGGCTCGTTTGGCATCACGATTAACATGATGGTGCTATTCGCGCTCATCATGGCGGTGGGCCTGCTGGTCGACGGCGCGATCGTCGTTACAGAAATGGCTGATCGGCGGCTCGCAGAAGGCGAGTCTCGCCACGATGCGTACTCGCGTGCGGCAATTCGCATGTCGTGGCCCATCATTGCGTCCACCTGTACCACTCTGGCCGCCTTCCTGCCGCTCGCCTTTTGGCCCGGCATGGCCGGCGAGTTCATGAAGTATTTACCGATCACCCTGATCGCCGTTCTTGCTGCGTCGCTCCTGATGGCGTTGGTCATCGTACCGACGGCGGGTTCTATTTTCGGCAAGACCGGCGCGGTCAGCGACGCCGCGAAGCAAAATCTGGCGGCAGCAGAGACGGGCGACCTGGATACGCTGCAGGGATTCACCGGCAGTTATGTTCGATTTCTAAAACGCTCACTTGCACATCCGTGGCGCAATGTTGGGCTGGTCACCGCATTGCTGGTCGCCATCTATGTCAGTTTCGCAACCTTCGGTCGCGGCGTTGAGTATTTCCCGGATGTTGAACCGCCTTTTTCCATGGTCGATATTCGCGCCCGCGGGGACTTGTCGACAGATGAAAAGGACTATCTTATCCGGCAGGTCGAAGAACGTATCAGCGACATGCCTGAGATCGAGTATATGTACGCCAAGACCGGGGATGTTCGTGGTGAGCAGGATCAGATTGGCTCAATAACGCTTAATTACATTGACTGGGACAAGCGCCGCCCATCCAAAGAGATTCTTGCAGAAGTTCGGCAGCGCACATCTGACCTCGTCGGTATCACCATTGAGACGCGCAATCCAGATTCGGGGCCACCGCAAGGCAAGCCCATTTTTATCGAGTTCTCATCCCGTGATTCAGATGCGGTCGTCGACAGCATCGGCCTGGTGCGCTCCATTCTCGAGCAGAATGACGCGGTTACCAACATCGAAGACGGACGACCGTTGCCGGGTATCGAGTGGCAAATCAAAGTTGATCGAGCTGAGGCGGCTCGGTTCGGTGCAGACATCACACTGGTCGGCGCGATGGTACAACTGGTCACGAACGGTATTAAGATCGGCGAGTACCGACCTGACGACAGCGATGATGAAATCGACATTCGCGTTCGTTATCCGGCGGAAAGTCGCAACCTCACTCAAATTGATGAACTAAGAATCCCGACGCCTGATGGCCCGGTGCCGATCAGTACTTTCGTCGAGCGCGTACCCGCGCAGAAAGTCAGCACCATTACGCGTACCGACATGCGCCGCACTATTACGCTGGAGGCTGATGTAGCCGATGGCTATCTCGTGTCCGAAGTCATTGCCGAGTTACGTCTGCTGCTACCCGATATGGGCATCGACCCGGAAGTAAGCGCTGAGTTTCGCGGCACGATCGAGGATCAGGAAGCGGACCAGAAGTTTCTTGGCAACGCGATGCTGATGGCACTTGCATTGATGGCCATCATTCTCGTAACGCAGTTCAACAGCATTTATCAGGCGGGTTTGATTCTTACCGCGGTCATATTTTCCACGGGCGGCGTCCTGCTGGGGCACCTCATCATGGGCATGCCGTTTGGTGTGATTATGAGTAGCGTCGGAGTAATCACGCTGGCGGGTATTGTGGTGAACAACAATATTGTTTTCATCGACACCTACAATGTGTTGCGTAAACGCGGTAGCGGAGCGTTCGACTCGATTCTGAGAACCTGTGCGATTCGTCTGCGTCCGGTCTTGTTGACGACGGTGACAACCATCGTCGGCCTCCTACCGATGGTCCTCGGCGTCAACATTGATTTGATCGCGAGAGACGTTTCGATTGGCGCGCCAAGTTCGCAATGGTGGACTCAACTCGCGTCCTCGGTCGCTGGTGGGCTCGCATTCGCTACCGTCCTGACGCTGATGCTGACTCCAAGCCTGCTCATGATTCAAGCGAACGTCGCGCAGCGACTCGCTGAACGAAGAGCAGCGCGAACAGCGCGAGCAACGACAGCCAGCCAAACGAACCTCCATGCTCATGAACGACCACAGTAGTCGGTGGCGGTATATAGGGCACGTCCCGGTTCGCGTCCTCAAGCGGAAGAAAAGCGAGCTCTGAGGTTTCGACCGGGCCATAGCTCGCCAGAAAGTCGTCGTTGTAACCGTCAAAAAGCTCGATTAACAGATCGTAGCTGCCCGTAGGATATCCGGACAGCAACTCGGTAACGATTTGAAACTCGTCATCGGCTGAACTGCCAAACAACGTGAAGTTTTCGGTAGCCGAGTACTCATTCCACGGGCCACCCTCAAGGCTCAGGTAGACGACGGCATACACCTCAGCCGCCTGAAAATAGGTGTCGGCATCAAACAGCAGATCAATACCGTGAAAGTGGCCGTCAACGTCATGATCATTGAACAACAACGCGTCAGCACTGTAGAACCAGAAATCGCCGCTAGTCGTGGAATTGCTGCGTCGTGCTCCGGTTTTTGATGGCATCCCGGTATACTCGTCTTTGGAAATCTTCCCAGCGACACCTGCATCACGCTGCGCCTTGGTGTACTGCACTGACGTTGACGTGCGTGTTTCTTCCTCTGCCAACACGGTCGTCGCGGCAATGCTCAAAAAAAGCGCAGTTAACACGTAGATAGGTATCCGTATCTGTCTTGTGGCTAGCATCATCTTTCCCTCAATTCCTGCTTGTCGGGATCCATTTAGCAGGCAGTTCGCTGAATCGATGCTGAACCTGTTTGCAGCGAGTTTTACTCATGCGAAGATGTTCAGCTGTTGTTCATTTTCAGCTCAGTAATCAATGGCATTCGAAGGATCAAAAGACGAAACGGGCAAGGCGATTGCGTATCTGCTCCTGGGTGTCACAGGTGGCCTCGGCCTCGATTTATGCGCGAAAGAAATCCTGCGCAGCTACTCATTGGAGCAGTTCGTATTCTTGCGCAGCCTGATTGGCGTCGCGATTTTCTTGTTGTTGGCACGACAGTTCGGCGGTCTCGCCAGCCTCAAGACCAAGCGTTGGGGCTGGCACCTGCTGCGTACCTTATTCGCTGTTGGCGCCATGTTTGGCTTTTTCTACGGCATTTCCCGCATGCCACTGGTTGATGCGCTAACACTGGGGTTTACCGCACCACTCATCGTGACCGCCTTGTCCGTTCCGATGCTCGGCGAGCATGTCGGCTGGCGTCGTTGGAGTGCCGTTAGCATCGGGTTTGTTGGTGTTCTTATTATTCTGCGGCCTGGCACACAGCAAGTATCGCTCGCACACTTCGCCATTCTGTTCGGCGCATTTTGCTACGCCTGTCTTGCTATTACGGCACGCAAGCTGGCTGTGACCGAAAGCAGCTACTCGATGTCGATCTACGTTGTGACAGGACCGCTGCTGGTTTCGTCAGCGCTGCTCAGCAAAAGCGGCTGGCAAATGCCGGACTCCAGCGGTTGGACTTTGTTCATCGTCGCCGGGGCGTGCTCGGTCGTTGCATGGATCGGCATTATCGGCGGATATCGCCGCGCGTCACCGGCCATGCTCGCGCCGTTTGAGTACACCGCGCTGATTGGCGGCGCGATCGCCGGCTATATGATTTGGGATGAAGTGCCCGATCGCTGGGTGAGCGTTGGCGCAGCCGTAATTATTGCATCCGGCTTGTTCGTCGTTTATCGAGAAATAGGCGGCGTCTTGTCGAACCGCTATCTGCGGGTGTTCACCAGCAGTAGCGCCGCCGCACTACGTCGTAGAGCTAACCGACTTCGCCGGCAACAAGACCCGCAATCTGGGCCGGAGTAGCCTGCAATGCTTCAACTGTACGATTAAAGAAATCGATTTCCAGCACGCTGACATCACTGTCGCTGCGGAACACGTCGGCGAGCGCTTTCACAATGTCGGCACGATCCTGATCACGGAGCTTCTTTCTAACGCTGCCGAGATACTTGCGCAGATTCGCTTCTGCATACAATTCCGAGCGCGCTGCAACCCGGATATCAGCTGAGCTGAAATCTTCACCAGTGCAATCTTTCAGGATTTCGCGAATCCGGTCGACCTCGACGGTCTGAATGTTGATGTCGGCATCGGCCGCTCGTGCCAGCGTCATCAATAGCACTTCTTTTCGCAACTCGTCCTGTTCGCCTTCACTGAGCTCGGAGCCGCCAAAGATTTTCAATACGTTTTTAAGATCTGCTATTGCCATTATGGTCTCACTTATTCGTTATAGTTTTATCGGAGTACTTGCCCCTGCGTGGGCAAGTACCGGAGTATACACGCCAAATCCTAACGCAGCATCGGCTGCCGCTTCCAGTAGGTCAGGGACCGCCACAGCCACTCAACCGGGCCGAAACGGTAGCGGGCCAGCCACCAGGGGCTCAGGAGCAGCTGCAGGACAATCACCGCGACCACAAAGCCCATCTGCCCGAACCGCGATATAGAGCTGAACAAGCCCAATCCGTAGCCGTAGAAGACCGTCGTCAGGAGCACTGAATGCATGAGGTAGTTGCTCAGCGCCATGCGGCCAACGGCGGCAAATCGCTGCAGCAGTTTTTGCATGATTCCGCCCTTTATCAGGAACATGACCAAGCCTATATGGCCCAGACCGACGATAATACTGCCGAAATAGTTCGGGATGCTGCCGGCCTGAAAAACGTACAGGGCAGCGAATTCATGTGCGTATAGGTCGAACGCGCTGTATACGGTCAGCGGCAAGCCGATGGCATAGCAGATCAGCATCATATTGCGATAAAAGCTGACGGATCGCTCCGCCGATAGGACTCCGGTCTTCATCAATGCCATGCCGATCAGCATGAGCGCCAGCACTCGCCACCCGTAGAAAAGGACCATGAAGACCTGCATCATCATCACCAGCGGAGCCCGATCAGCGGCAATCTCCGCATAACTGCCCAGGTGGGTGTCGACATCTTCCCGCATTGTGTCTGCATCGGGCGCCATCATGGGCCGCTGTTCATCCCACTCATCCATGGTTTCTTGCTGCTTTTCCGATATGTCTTCGCCTGCCTCGACCAATACCTGAATTTCTGCAGCCTTACCCTGAAACTTCTGCATCGAGAAGCCCATGCCAAAGCTCATCAACAACACCAGCGGCAATAGGCAACATGCGACGATGATCAGCGTGCGCGGTGTGCGCCTGCGAAACAGGTAAGCAAGCATGCCAATGACCGCGTATAGGAAAAGAATATCGCCAAACCAGATAAGGTAGGCATGCAGTGCGCCGAGAACTATCAGCCAGAATTGCCGACGATAGAAAATTCGGCCGAACCTGGCGCCTTTGTTCTCCGCCCGTCCTGTCATCAAGATGACGCCTGCGCCGAAGAGCATCGCGAAGATACTCATAAACTTTTGGTCAAATAGAATGTGCGTAAAAAACCAGGTACCCATATTCAGCGCGTCGGTACCACCCATCAAAAGTGGATTGCTATAGGCAGGGAACGGCATCGCAAACGCGTAAATGTTCATTACGAGAATGCCGAGAATAGCCACACCCCGTAATACGTCCAAACTGGCAATGCGTTCCGCACCCACTACTGGAGCAGCAGTCGCTTCTGGTTCACGATCACTAATTGTGAGGTCCCCTTATGATCTGTTCTTATTTTGAAGGGCGGCTTCGCCGGCCGAGCTGTTCATCATATCGCAGCGCTAACGCTATTTAAACCGTTGTTTTTAGACGTAATTTTTCTTGGCAATCAGCAAATTTTTGGCGATACTGAGTGCGGGCAAACAACTTGAAAGGAGGTGATCCATGTCTAGTGAGATATCAAAGGTGTCAGGAAAACCGTTGGGTCTTATTTCTGTGGGTCATGTTTGGATAATGGAGCATCCTCCCGAAATCCTCTGACCAGCTTTCTGATACCAGTCTCACCGAAGGCCGCGTTTTTTCGAATAGATAAGCGCGGCCTTCTTTTTATCCCACGATAGCTTCGATGGCGATCAGGGTCTCGTCGATTTCTTGCGCCGTGTTGTAGTGCACCGCACCAACACGCACAACACCACCGCCCTCCAACAAACCCAGCAGTTTAGCGGGCTCCAGACCGTAGTTGTGGCCACTCCAGACGAAGATATTGCGCTGCCCCAGCGCTTTTGCGATCGCGTCGGGATGATGCTTGTCGTGTGTAAACGATACCGTTGGCACACGTCTGTCCACGGCCCCGCGGTCCGAGATGCCCTGAATCTTCACCCCGGAAATATCCTGCAAGCCGCCAATGAGTTGATTCGTCAGCGACTTCTCATACTCAAACATCGCGGCGAAAGCTGCTGTCAGATTGTCACGACGATTGTTGTTGTCGCTTAGTTCTGCGCCAACGCCAGCAAAATAGTCCACCGCTGCGCCGGTGCCGGCCATCCCTTCGTGGCTCTGCGTGCCGGTCTCGAATCGCCATGGCATTTCGAGCGGCGCCGGACGAACCTTGTACGGTTCGAGTTGTTCCAGAACGTCGGGCCGGCCCCACATAATGCCCTGATGCGGTCCAAAAAATTTGTACGCAGAACAAACGAAAAAATCGCAGCCGTAATCGTGCACGTCGGGCAGTACATGCGGCGCCGACTGCACGGCATCAACGAAACTCCAGGCACCCGCCGCGCGCGCTTTGCCGCACATAGTCTTAATATCATTAATAGTGCCGGTCAGATTGCTGGCGCCACCAATGCAAAGGAGTCGCGTTCGTTCGGTGAGAACGTCATCCAGCGCGTCCGCCTCGAACTCAAATGTTTCGACATTAAAAGGCAGCCAACGAACCTTGAGGTCATGGTCGCGCGCCATCAGTAGCCACGGCGCGATGTTCGAGTCGTGCTCCATCTGCGACAGAATGATTTCATCGCCAGGATTCAGGAACTGACCGATGGAACGCGACAAGTGCAAGGCTATCGTCGTCATGTTCTGGCCGAAGGTGATCTCGTCCGGCGATGACACATTCAGGAAGTCCGCCATTGCGGATCGGCCTGCATGGACGAACTCGGCAGCCAGATCAGAGGTGCGAAAAAAACCGCCGAGATTCGCATTGCCTTCGAGCAAACACTCGGACATGCGCTGCACAACCAGGCCTGGAACCTGAGTGCCGGCCGGGTTGTCCAGATAAATACGTCGGGTGCCATTGTCGCGTGTCGCCAATGACGGAAATTGTGCGCGAACCGCGCCGATATCTAATGACATTTATTATTCTGCTTTGCCGCCCCATTTTTCGCGATGGGCATCTTCAGCTTGCTGCCGAACTTTGGAGTGACGTCGGGTGAGTAGGAGGGAGTTTGGATCGCAAACTTCTGCGCGAATCAAACCAAGATCATTCGCCGCGTCGAACAGGCTCGGGTACCAACGTTCCCAGTTGGGGAGTAAGGTTTCGACCTGTTCGCGGAGATTCATTCAAGCAATGTAACCGAGCACCTCGCCGCTGACAATGCGTTGTATCACAGCTTACTCTTCAAATAAGCGGAACGTCAGAACTGCGATCGCCAGCCCCATTGCAACGACAAGCATAATTGGTAGCTGCGATGTCACAGCGGCTTGCGGCAACAGAGACTCGGCCCCAAGAGAAGCAAAAATCTGTGAGCCAACAGCAAACAACTGGGTTGCTGGTTTCACCGCGATCGCAGCGCCTGCGACCATTGCGACCGGCAACGCCAGTCTGCGAACCCACATTTGGTGTCGAATTCGACGCACAATCCGGTCGCTAAATCCGTTGTCTGCAACAGATTCCGACTGGAATATCGATTCCAGGAGTCGATCTTCAGCATCTTTCATTTTTTCAGCCATGTTTATGATCTTTGATATCAAAACTCGTCCTGATCTTCTCTTTACCACGAAAAATAATAGATTTCACTGTACCTACCGGCAAATCTGTCGCTGCCCCAATCTCTCTGTGTGAAAGACCGCAAGCGTACGACATAACCATAACCGCTCGCTCTTCTTCACTGAGCACCGCCAGAAATTTGTCCAGGTCTGTGATTTCATCCGATTGCACCGTGTAACTCTTGTTCTGAACATCTTCCGCATAACCCGCCTCATCAAGAATTTCGGCATAACGTTTCGATTTTCGTTTTGACTGCAGGAAAGTCGTGTAAGCGACTTTTAACAACCAACCGATAAAGGATCCGCGGCCAGTGAACGTTTGCAGCTTGTTCCAGGCGTGCAAGAAACAATCCTGTGCCAGGTCATCTGCAGAACTCGCGTCACCGGACAACTTGCGCAGGAAATTTCGTACCTGCGACTGATGGCGGCGGATTAACTCTCCGAACGCGGCCGTGTCCTGCGAAGACACGGCGCGCGCCACCAGATACTGATCCGCAGCTCCAACATGTGATGCGTTGTTGCTTATGAGTCCTGTCCTGCAAAACGCCACATGATGAGGTACGCGATTCCCAGGAAAAACGGGAGGGCCGAAATGCCGAGTAACACCATTTGTGGCTCATTGCCGTGTCCCGGTATTGCTAAGCCAAAAACTGCCGTTGCCGACGCGAGCGCTATCCATATCAGAGCCAGTCGCAGATCCTTGTTCTTCGCCGGCTTCGGGTGCCCCAGCCGATCGATTACCTCGGGAGTCAATTCCTGACCCTTTTCCAACGCCGCGCGAATCGTTGCCTGTACATCGCCGCGTGACTTGGAGCGAAACCAGAAGAACAGGCACAAGACAATCGTAAGCCCTATAAACATGGTAATCGGGATCATTTCACCATTCACAATCAGTACTCCTAAATATTGGTTATCTGCCAGTTTGGGCAGTTCTCACCAAGTAGATGTCTGCCGGTCCGTGTTTGGATGCAAATGCGTAACTTGTTATTTTTATTATAGTTGTTATGTCGGATTTTGCTTGCCCGTCAACCAATCACTGTAATCTGCGTTCTACTAGGTAACTGATAGCAGGAACCAAGTAGCATGAAAATCGAATCCACAATAGCAGCCAATCGCTTCGGCCTCGGGGCTCGACCGGGTGATCTGGGCAAAATAGAGCCGCAACCGCAGGCATGGCTGCTGGATCAGATTCAGGGCCCGTCGCGGCTATCTGACGACATTAGAGCGCTTCCCGATTCATCCGTGGTCTTGCGTGAGGTCGCCGAATTACGGCGCGAACAACGCAGCCAGCAGAATAACAGTAGCGATGAAGCTGCTCCCGATATTGTTGAGAAATACGGCAAAGTCATTCGCAAGCATTACATTGAGCAAGCCCACGCGCGCTATCATGCTGCGGCAACGACCGACTACCCGTTTCATGAGCGTCTGGTGCATTTCTGGTCGAATCACTTCGCGATCTCCGCAGACAAACAGCCTATTCCCGCCGTCGCAGGACTCTTTGAGTCAGAAGCGATCCGGCCGAATGTCAGCGGCAATTTCTCAGACTTGCTACTCGCCGTCGAACAACACCCCGCAATGATTCTGTACCTCGACAATCAACGGTCGGTTGGTCCCGACTCGACTCTGGGCAAACGTGCAAGTCGCGGCTCCCGTGCTGGCAAAGTAGGTCTGAACGAAAATCTCGCACGCGAAATTCTCGAGTTACACACGCTGGGCGTCAACGGCGGCTATACACAGAATGACGTAACAACATTCGCCAAAGTAATAACCGGATGGTCTATCGGTGGTGAAGCCGAGAACGGTCGTTTTGCTGAGGGCGAACCAGGTACATTCGAATTCAGAGAAGTTATTCACGAACCTGGTACGCAAAAAATTCTCGGCAAGAAATATTCTCAATCGGGAATGGATCAGGGTACGGCCGTGATGCACGATCTGGCACTGCATCCGTCAACTGCAAAATTCCTGGCAACCAAACTTGCCCGTCACTTCGTTGCCGATGAACCACCCACTGAATTGGTCGACAAACTCGCGGCGACGTATCTCGAGAACGGCGGCGAGTTATCCGCAATGTATGAAACTCTCATTGCCGCGCCTCAATCCTGGGAGAAACCGTTCGCCAAGTACAAGACACCACACGATTTTGTGATTTCAACATTTCGCGCGTTCGACTACGCACCTGATAAAGCGAAATTCGTGATTGCTGCGCTCGACCTGATGGGCCAAACGCCTTATCGACCAGGATCGCCGGCGGGCTGGCCAGACACTGCCGAACAGTGGGGCGGCGCCGATGCGTTGTATAAGCGCATCGAGTGGTGCAACACGGTCGCACGATTCGTCGGATCGCGGGCGAATCCGGTGGATCTGGGAGACGCCGTTCTGGGGCCTGTATTCGGGGCGGAAACCCGCAAAGCCATAGCGCGCGCCGAGAGTAACGTGCAGGGCATTACGTTGCTGCTTGCAGCCCCTGACTTTCAACGGAGATAAGCATGATTACGAGACGCGAAATTCTCAGAGGCGCTGCCGCTGGAGCTTTTGCAACGGTCGCACCTTCAATCTCATTCGCGAATGCCGAGACTGACTCGCGCCTGGTGTTGGTCATACTACGTGGCGCTGCAGACGGCCTCGCTATTGCAGCGCCATATGGAGATGGCAATTACAACCGGGTGCGCGGCGAACTTGCCCTACCTGCACCCGGTGCTAGTAACGGCTTGTTGAAACTCGACGGCATGTTCGGCCTGCACCCTTCACTAAGCGGCGTTTACGACGAATATGAGCAAGGACGCGCAATGGTGGTGCACGCTATCGCGAGCCCTTACCGAGAGCGCTCACACTTTGACGGTCAGGATGTCCTGGAAAATGGCGCCAAAACCACTGGGCTCCTGCGTGACGGTTGGCTCAATCGCGCTCTTGCACCGCTGGGTGGATCTCTGGGGACCGAGACTGCTATCGCCATGGCACAAAACACACCGCTCGTTCTACGCGGCGAGAACTCAACGACCAGTTGGGCACCGTCGCAATTACCGGACGCGGACGACAGCACCCTACTTCGTCTGCAGAGTCTCTACGCAGATGATGAGTTCTTTGCGACGCGCCTTGCACAGGCGATGAAATCACAAGAGATTGCTGCTGATCAGGGAGGTATGCAAAACATGCGCACGCGTCGCGGCGATGCGCAGCAAATTCTAGCGATCGCGCAGGCCACCGCGAAATTTCTAACCACAGACGGCGGCCCACGCATCGCAGTCCTCGAATCGGGAGGCTGGGACACGCACGCGAATCAAGGTGCTGAGAACGGCGCGCTGGCCAATCGCCTCAGCGGTCTTGACGCCGGACTTAGCGCATTGCGTGAGGGTCTGGGTGACACCTGGGCACATACTGTTGTTGCCGTCGT
>CAYWYT010000030.1:0-15454 GCA_964462665.1 uncultured Woeseiaceae bacterium
GCAAACTGTCAACTTCTATATTTATGAACAACGAAACCGTCACAGGCGAGGAGCTTTTTATCGCATGTACTTTCTGTCACGGAGATAGCGGACAGGGAAATGATAGACGAGACGGCCCCGCGCTCGCAGGCATGGAAGCCTGGTACCTTGAACTGCAAATGCACAATTTTAAAGACGGTATCCGCGGCTATCTGGCTGAAGACGTGCCAGGCCAGGTGATGCATTTCAGCGCGCCGATGATGAGAAACGACTTCACTATTGAAAGCCTCGCCGAGTATATTTCGGAACTAGAGCCCGGCAAACCGCCCGCTCGCAATGCTGTAGGTGCCAGGCCTTATGTCTGGGACTCACCCTATGCGGGACTCGACCCGGCAATCTCGGGCGATGCTGCGGCAGGAAAAACCACCTATTCAAGAGTCTGCACGGCATGTCACGGTGCAAGTGGCATCGGACTTGAGGCGCTAGGTGCGGCCAATCTTACGTATTTGTCCGAGATCTATATGGTCAGACAATTGATGTACTTCCGAGATGGAATACGCGGCGCACACCCGGAGGATACAAGAGGGCAGCAAATGGCAGCCATGGCAGAGCTACTGACTGAGGATCAAATGATCGCCGACGTCGTTGCCTACATCTCCGAGCTTAAGGGGGCTAAGTGAACATGAAACAACTACAAATACTTGCTGGCAGCTTGTTCATTGTTTTCGCGATGAACGCGAATGCGGATACGCCTGTTGAAGTGAAACTAATTGCGCCCATCGAAGAAGACAGAGGCTGGTGTCTCGATCTACGCGGCAGGATGAATAATGCAGCCCCTATCGGTGGTGTGCATGGTCATACTTGTGACACCTACAGTGGTAACGGCCCAATAGTTGATCAAGCCTTCAGCATGGAAGACGTCACAGAAGACGATACATTCCGATTGCTTGCGTTCAGTGACAAATGCTTAACCCTGTATGAGCCGAGAGAAGGCTCGTTCGTCTCAATGGAAACCTGTGATGGCCGTAAGACTCAGTCCATCATGATGAATGAATCGGGGCAAATTATTCCAAAAATGCTGCCTGAGCTTTGCCTAACAGCGGGTTCCGTTGTCTTGCCCGGAGGTGGTGGCAATCCCCTGCATTTGATGCGAGATATCAGTTTTGAAGCGTGCGATAGCGAAACCAACGAACGCCAACTTTGGGAATTTCGGGCGGAGTGGAACGGGCCGCAAGAAGCGACTGCAGCAAGGCCGTATGCCGTTAATCCTGACGGGCGGATTGGAAACTAAGCTGGCATAGAGCCGGAGTATCAGCCAGTCAAAGAACTTCGTCTGGCCGTGACGACCAATGGCAATGCTGTTCTCGCACCAGAGTTTCAGATGCCGGGCAGCTAGTACGACCTAGTCATCCCAACGGTTGGCGGTGTCTTCGAAGAAATCGTTCGCGGCTGGCACAACGCAAAATCTTTGCCCGGTCGGTGCTTCCATGACCCACCAGCCTTTCAACTGTTTTATCCGTCGCGCCCCCAGCGACTCGAGTCGCAGCACCTCGGCTTCGATGTCGTCAGATTCGATATCGAGATGAACGCGGCTGGCATGCGATACTTTCTGAACCTCGACATAGGTCTCACGTTCGTGCGGCTGTAGCGACTTATATAAGTCATCACCGTCATCCGGTTTCTGCGGATAGCCGAGCGCGGCACTCCAGAATTCAGCAGCCGCATTCAGATCTTCTGTTTCACAATCGATAATGATTCCAGCAAATCGGCTACGGTGCATCTTGTCTCTCCAGTCCGGCAACGGGTCGCGTGAGGTAGTCGCATGCTTCCCCCAGAGCCGTTTTCTCGGGATAGGTATCTACCTTGAACCCCAACGACGTATAGCATTTAGCGGCCACTACGTTGTCGCGATACACGAATAAAGAAAATTCAGTACAGGAAAACATCTGTGGACCCAGGATCATCAACATTTCAATCAAGCGTTTGCCGATGCCCTGCCCACGCATCGTCGGGTTGACGGCCAGTCGCGCGAGATTGATGCGATTCAGACGCTCATAAAGTTGTCCGAACGCGGCAAGCTCTGCGGAGGGACTACGCAGACTGAACGTAGCCATGCGGCCCCAATGTATATCTTCAGCGAATGAGTGTCTGTTGAAAGGATAGCGAAAATCCGGGCCGCCCCAGATACGTGTTGCATCGGCATCCGGAAACCACTTCATTAACTGCTCGATATCGCTTTCCGCCGTTTCGTCTAAGGCCCAGTCGTCGTCGGTAAGCAGCGGCAGCAACGGTCTAGCCGCCAGTCGTGGTTTCTGCGAAATACCGATCGAACGCACGATGCACTACCTCCTGCGAGACACCCACCGCTTCAACCGCCTGGTTGAATTTCTCCATTTCAGCAACTTCTCTACGACCGTCAGCCGCAATGACTTTGAGCGCCATTACGGCGATGTCTTCCTTGTCTTGTTCCGACAACGTCTGGCCGAGCTCGGCCAGAAGTTCCCCTAGCTCCGGCTTCTCCGCCAGCTCACTCATTGCGCGCGTTAGTAATTCCAGTGTTTCCGATCCTGCCAGTTGGAAGTGCTCCTGAATCAGGTCCAGCATCTTCGCGGATTCTTCAGGTTCGATCGTGCCGCTTCCGCGTGCGATGAAAATCAGCAGCGCCGCAACCAGAAACTGTGCGTCGTAGGTCTCGGTATTGCCATCTGTTTCAACAATCAACCGAGTTCCCTCGAGTCGTGATGTAATTATTGTATCGCTCATGACATTATTTCCTGGTCTCGTATTTGCTCTGCATATACTTTACGGATTTTTCGATCAACGTCTTTAGCACCGCCTCGTCCACATCATCCAGTCGCTTGATATAGAGACAGGACTTACCCGTCTTGTGCTTACCCAGTTTCGCCATAAGCTTATCGCAACCAGAAAATCCCGCCATGATATAAATCGAGAAATTCTGCTTTCGCGGCGAATACCCGGCGACAAAACAGTCCCCCTCGTGACCGCTCGCGTACTTGTAATGATAACTCCCAAAGCCAACAATTGACGTACCCCACATCTTGGCACGCGATCCGGTCGCAGCACGCATCATCGCGGATAGTTTTCGCGCGTCCGAACGTTGCTGCTTGTCCTCAATAGCACCGAGAAACATCGCCACGCCTGCTTTGTTTGTCTTGGTCTTGAGCTCTGCCATCGCAGGTCTCCGGTTTCTCCTAGTGCGAAGTGCCGAACAAGCGATCGCCCGCGTCACCCAGGCCGGGCACTATGTATTTTTTCTCGTTGAGATGATCGTCGATTGCTGCGGTATAGACAGGCACATCCGGGTGCGCGTCCGCGACCAGCTCCAGGCCCTCTGGGCAGGTTACGATGCACACCACGACGATCTTGCCGGCACCACTTTCCTTGAGCATATCGATAGTCGCAATCGTTGAACCACCGGTGGCGAGCATCGGATCGATAATGATGCAGGTGCCGCCTTTTGTCTGCGTCGGCAAGCGTTGATAATAACTAACCGGTTGCTTGGTTTCCTCGTCGCGATATAGCCCGACAAAACCGACTCGCGCTGTCGGTACCAGTTCCAGGATACCTTCCAGCATGCCAACGCCAGCTCGCAAGATCGGAACGACCACCAGGTCCGTATCGATCTTTTTGCACTTGGCTTCTGCTACCGGTGTCTGCACCAGGACCTCCTTGACCGGAATGTTTTTCAACGCTTCATAGCAGAGGAACTCTGTAATCTCTGTCGCCAACTCTCGAAATCTCTTATGCCCCGTATCAACGTCGCGAATAATCGCGAGTTTGTGTTGTACGCAAGGGTGATCAATCAATTCGTGCATCGTATTTGCTCCGTTATTATTATTCTGTTGCTGCCTCGGACCACATCGCGTACTCATTGCCGCCAGTGTCCTGGAAATGAAACCGGCGGCCGCCCGGAAATTCGAAAATTTCCTTGCTGATCGTGCCACCGAGAGCAGTCACACGCTCAATATCGCGTACTAAGTCTTTACTGTAGAAAACCAACAATACACCACTGGTCGGCGCCGGTGTCTGGGCCCGAAACATTCCACCATCCAGACGTCCATCGTTGAAACTCAGATAGTCGGGGCCCCACTCCTGAAACTCCCAGCCGAACAGAGCCGCGAAGAATTCTCTCGCTTTCGCAGGGTCAGTAACAGGTATCTCGACGTAGTCGATTCTATTTTCAGGTCGCATTTTTCACCTCAGCTTTCATTGTGGTCTAGTGCTCGCAAAAAGCCCTTCTTGTCGGCAGGAGACACGATCATTGGTCGCAGCTTGCCGTATTCGATCTTCAGTCGGTCAAGTGACATTGCCGGTGACGACAGCACCGTTCGCGTCGGGGTTACCGACGTGATTTGGTCGATAGGAATTTTCCATCGAAATGGCCCAGACACTACGCGCAACACGTTCTTATCTACAGCATAGTAGGTTCGCAGCGCCAGCGACGAGAGCAAGGCCATTAGTGCAATACAGACCAGAATAGCGCCAGTCCTCCCTGCTGGACTGCCGGACTCCATCGCGAGTGCGACGATGAGAACAAAGTCCATAATCACCATCGCGATTATTACGAGAAGAATCCCTGGGTCGATTTTCGACTTAAATCGTTTCTCAGCCATGGCTCACACTATAAAGACCAACATAATCCTCTTCTCCAACCAGTCGCGTAAGACGTTCAAACCGCAATCCTATCTTCTCTGCCAAGCCAATCGAGGGAAGGTTTTCCGGTGAGACAAAAGCAAGTATCCGCTTTAACCCTAATTCGCTCTGCCCGTACGCAAGCACTGCACTGGCCGCTTCGTAGGCGTAGCCTTGTCGACCGAATCCGGGCAATACACTCCAGCCGATGTCCGGATCGTCGTACCCCTCCCGTCGGAATAGTCCGCAGGTACCAATTGCCACGTCGCCTGCTTTTAGCGCAATCCTGAAAGGGCCGTAACCATGATCCTCATACAACTTGAAGGCGCCGCTAAGAAGCGTCTCTTGCGCCTGTTCCACAGTTCGAATGCCGCGGTCACCGACGTATTTGAAGAAAGCCGGATCGTTCCAGACGGCGAGCATCAGGTCCGCGTCTTCGAGCATCAGCCAACGCATGCTCAGTCGCTCCGTATCCAGCTCGAATTTCGATTGAGCGCTATTCATACTGCTGGCGGCACAAACCGCTCCTTGAATGAGAATGCGGCCACACCCGGCCCGTCGCGCCAGAGACTATCGAAGCGTTCTTTCGCCTCTTCCACCGATGGTCTGTGTCCAGCCTCTACCCACCACAATACTAATGGCGCCCTTGTGGGTCGCTCAAACCATGCGGCTCTCTTTTGTAAGGCCTCAACGTGGTTGCTGCGATAGACGTACTCTTCGAGGGCCTCGATCGATTCCCATACGGACATATTGAAAAGTATCATCTCGTCGTCGAAGACGCGCATCTCGGTTGCGTCCCCTGCGTCCCCTTGGTAACGCCAAACGAAGCCTGCGCTCGTGTCAGCAAGTTGGTTCAGAGATTCCAGTCGCGCCACGAATCCCGCCATCACATCATCGTCAATAGCACCGAGCATGCGGGCGAGGTTTGATGTTGCGAGATGAAATGACAATTCTTTTCCTGCCTAGCTGCCTAGTTTGCGAATTCCGATCGCTACTCGAATTTGATCCAGGAACGGCGCCGATACTTCGCGTGCGCGAGCAGCACCTTTGAGCAACTCTGCCTCGACAGCAGCGGGATCGGCGATCAGTCGATCATATTCTTCGCGCGCCGGCTTGATAGTTTCGTTGATGTATTCAAATAAAGTTTGTTTCATTTCGCCCCAGGCGATGCCATTTGCAAATTTAGCTTCAACCTCTCGAGTCTCGTCGGCGGTCGCAAACGCTCTATAAATGTCATACAGCGTGCTGTCCTCCGTGCTCTTCGGCTCGCCCGGTTCAAGACTGTTGGTCTTGATCTTCATTATCAGCTTGCGCAACCGCTTCTCGTCGGCAAACAATGGAATAGTATTGTTGTAACTCTTCGACATCTTGCGGCCATCCAATCCTTTGAGGACTGCCGTATCTTCACCAATGACCGCCTCAGGCAACACAAAAGTATCGCCGTAGTGATGATTAAACCGCTGTGCGATATCCCGCGCCATTTCTACATGTTGTTTTTGGTCCTGACCGACGGGCACTTTGCTCGATTTGAACATCAGGATGTCCGCCGCCATCAGAATCGGATAGCTGTACAAAGCCATAGTTATGCCTTTGTCCGGGTCTTTGTTGTCCGACTCGACATTTGCCTGCACCGCGGCTTTGTAGGAATGCGCCCGATTCATCAGGCCCTTGGCCGTCATACCGGTCAGTATCCAGGTTAATTCGGGAATCTCGGGTATATCCGACTGGCGGTAGAAGAATGCGTGCTCGGCATCCAGTCCCAGGGCAAGCCAGGCCGCTGCGATCTCGAGCGTCGACTGGCCTATCTTGTCCGGATCCTCATTCTTGGCGAGGGAGTGATAATCTGCCAAAAAGTAGAAATGCTGTGTCGAGAGGTCCTTACTGGCTGAAATACCGGGTCGAATCGCGCCCACGTAGTTGCCAATATGCGGAGTACCGGTCGTTGTAATGCCGGTGAGGTAAGTGTCCTGCGTCATCGAGCAATAATGCCTAGATTGCCCGGGGATTGAAACACGGTATGATCGCCAAGATGAACGCCGACTACTCCGACAAGAACCCAACCCTCGCCGCGCTGTATCCAGACCACATCCAGTCTGTCTGCCAGCGCCATGAGCATGCGCTCGAGAGCGCCGGAGCCAGCCACGCAGTAATATTTTCAGGCAGCGCCAAGATCGCATTTCTCGACGACGACTCCTATCCGTTCAAGCCCAACCCGCATTTCGTCAGCTGGGCGCCGCTAACGAATCTGCCGCTCTCGTACATAATTTATACGCCTGGCGAAAAACCCGTTCTTGTTTACTACCAGCCACACGACTACTGGCACGTCGTTCCCGGCGCGCCGGACGGCTACTGGGCAGCGCATTTTGACGTTCGAATAGTGCACGCAGTGGATGAAGTCGCGGAGCATTTACCAGCAAACCGCAGCCAATGCGTACTGATCGGTGAAATTGAAGACGCGGCGCATGCCTTTGGTATCGAGCGCGTGAATCCGACGACCACGCTCAACATTCTCCACTATGCGCGCGGCATCAAGACCGAATATGAGATCGCCTGCATGCGTTTGGCTGCACAGCGCGGCGTTCAGGGCCATCTGGCCGCCGAAGCGGCATTTCGCGATGGCCAATCAGAGTTCGAGATTCACCGCGCCTATTGCCAGGCGGTCAGTCATACCGACGAGGAATTGCCCTACGGCAACATCGTCGCGCTGAATAAACATGGCGCCGTTTTGCACTACACCCATTTTGATCGCGAACCACCAAAGACGCCCCGCTCTTTCCTGATCGACGCAGGTGCCTGCGTACACGGCTACGCATCGGACATTACGCGCACTTATGCGCACTCTGATACCCGATTTGCAGAACTAATCGGGCGTATGGATGCGATGCAGTTGGACATCGTGCAGCGAGTGAAAGCCGGTATCAACTATGCAGAGCTGCATGTAGAGAATCACCGCCTGCTTGCGGGTGTACTTGTCGACGCCGGCCTGGCGACGGGCAGCGCTGAGGCGCTCATCGAGACAGGCGTAACCGCAGCGTTCTTCCCGCACGGCCTCGGACACTTGATCGGGGTGCAAACCCATGACGTTGGCGGCTTCATGCAAGGTGAATCGGGAACCATTGTCGATCCACCCAGCGGCCACCCCTATCTGCGTTTAACCCGGGTATTGGAAGCCGACATGACGCTCACCATTGAGCCTGGCCTGTATGCGATCGACATGTTGCTCGAGAACCTGCGTGGCAGCCCGGCTGAAGATCATGTTGTCTGGGACGGTGTCGACTGGCTGCGCCCATTCGGTGGCATTCGTATTGAAGACGATATTCGCGTCACCGCAGACGGCTGCGAAAATATGACTCGCGACGCGTTTAACGCCGCCGCTTGAGCTTCGCCTTTACGTTCGCGCCTTTACGTTCAAGTATTGGCCGCATCAATTTCCCTAGCCAAGGCATCAGATAGCTTGCTGTCGTCGTCACACCACTTAGCCAGGACATAACCGCCTCTTGCTGGCCGTTGCCGCATAGGTCGAGAATGACCTGAGCCACCTCTTCCGGCGTACTTATGGGCTGCGAGAATGTAAGGTTCGAAGTGTTGTCGATGTTGGCCATGATGAAATCAGTGTCAATAGGGCCAGGAGACACGACAGCGACTTTGATCTTCGTTCCCTCAAGCTCAGAGGCTAGAGAATACGTCAGAGAGCGAAGCCCGGCTTTGCTAGCGGCATAGGTCGCACTGTTAGGAACCGGCGTTCGACCCGCAAGTGAACCGACGTTTATGATTGCCCCGCCGCCGGCGTCTCGCATATACGGCAGCGCTATTCGTGTCAGCAAGATCGGCGCCTTTAGATTGACGTCAATCATCTTACCCAGATCGGCGGCATCAACTGACGCTAATGCTCCACGCTGATGATAGCCCGCGTTGTTAATCAAAATATCGACACGCCCGAACTCGAAATCTGCCTTCTTGAACATGTCGACGCACGCATCCGGATCCGAGACATCCATGGCAAATATCTCGACTCGTGTTTTGTCGCGCAGTTCTGCTGCAGCGGCTTCGAGGTTCTTCTTGGTACGCGCCACCAATAGCAAATTGGCACCCGCTTCAGCAAACAGATGCGCAGTTGCCGCGCCAACTCCCGCGGAGCCGCCGGTGATAATTACGGTTTTGTCTTTGAAGATCATGGATTGATCTTAACTTAGAAGCCGAAGTAACCCTTAATCTTCTTCCACATCGAGGGTTCCCAGCCGTAGACGTCGAGATGCTCGGGGTCGAGCGTGGCAACCGGCATGGTGGTATCAGCTTTGTTAGCGTCATTTGCAGCCACATCTTCCGGCCGCATTTCCAGCCCACCTTTTTTACCATCCGCTGAGTTGGTAAGACCGTCAACCTCAAGACTGAGGTACGGCAACACCTTGTCGTCGACTATGTCGTCCATAAATACGGCATCCGGGTCGAAGGATTCCTTCGACAAAATGACGCAATCATCAAATGACTTCTCGGTGCTGATGGCCTACTTCCCTTAACGCTACAAGCCTAGATTAGAGTGAAGCGAGGAAATAAGCTGTGAGAGCGCTCACAAACGAGCGTAATGCCTATTTTCCTATATTTTTCAGACAATTATGGAGATCCGGCAAGCAAACATTATCAACTTTATGCTGTTTTCAGGCTAAACTGATGATGTTAGCGGCCATAGCATCGTCGAATGACTCTTAATAAGTATAATTTCATCCTGATATCCGTATTGCTCATGATTAGTGCTTGTGAGCAGGAACAAGCGGACGCCCGTGGCCCAGCCGACCGCACCGCGATAGTCGTCACGCAACGGGTCGAGCTGCAACCGATGATTGAAGAAATTCAGGCACTCGGCACTGCAAATGCCAATGAGTCAGTCGATATTCAATCACGAATCTCGAGCATCATAGAGCGCATCGTGTTCGAGGAGGGTCAGCTCGTTGCGACAGGCGATCTCCTGGTGGAACTCGAAAATAACGAAATAGATGCGGGCCTTGCTGTTGCCGAGGCGGCACTATCGGAAAGCCGCAGTCTTTATAATCGCAGCCAAAATCTTGCGGAGTCGCAGGCGATTTCCGCCTCTGGTCTCGAGCAATTGCACGCGCAGGTACAGGTCGATGAAGCCCAGGTCGTCGCCGCACATGCAAGGCTCGACAACACCGTAATCCGCGCGCCGTTTTCCGGTCGAATCGGCTTGCGCCGCGTTAGCCCCGGCAGCTTCGTTAACACGTCCACGATCATCACGACGCTGGATGACGTCAGCAAGATCAAGCTCGATTTTTCAGTGCCGGAAACCTTTCTGACTGTGTTGTCGGACGGCATGAAAATCATCGCCCACAGCCTCGTTTATCCAGACCAGGAATTCATCGGCGTCGTGCAAAGCATCGACACCCGGCTTGATCCAATATCGCGCTCTGTTCGAGTGCGCGCCCTTGTCCCCAATCCAGATGCGGTCCTGAAACCGGGAATGTTCCTTACAGTAGATCTGCAACGCGACCGCGGCAATGTCCTGCTCGCACCGGAACAGGCGATTGTCCCGGAAGGATCCGCACAGTTTGTCTACGTCGTCATTGACGGAATTGTAGAGAAGCGCACGGTTGTCCTCGGTCGCCGAATTCCCGGATACGTCGTTATCGATGAAGGCCTGAGCCCCGGCGATACGGTCGTAACCGAAGGCACTCACAAGCTCCGCGATGGTTCGGCTATCAAGGTTTCTGATCCGGACGTCGCAGCAGCCACACCTTAGGTCGAAGCAATGCTGATATCTGACGTATCTGTAAAACGCCCCGTATTCGCTGCGGTAGTTTCGCTGATACTGGTCATAGTCGGCGCGATGTCGGTGCAGAGCATGTCGATTCGCGAGTATCCCGACATTCAGCGACCGATCGTCTCCATCAGCACCAGTTACCGAGGCGCTGCATCCGATATTGTTGAACGCAGAGTTACACAATTAATCGAAGATCAGATTTCGGGAATTTCGGGAATCGAAAAGATGTCGTCCGTCAGTTACGACGAAGCATCTTCGATTACGCTGGAGTTTTCCGCCGAAAGAGATGTTGACGATGCTGCCAACGATGTTCGCGATCGAGTTTCGGGCATGCTTGGCATGCTGCCCGATGAAGCGGAACCTCCCGAGGTCTCCAAGCAGGACGGATCGGCAACCACCTCGATGTGGGTCAATGTTTCGAGTACGACCCGTTCCATCATGGAAGTGTCGGACTACACCGAGAGATACATCGTTGACGAACTGTCCAACGTGGAGGGTGTCGCACGAGTACGAAGTGGCGGTATGCGGCGCCCGGCAATGCGCATCTGGGTCGATCCAAAACGGCTTGCAGCAAGACGACTAACTGTCACTGATATCGAGGACGCACTGCGTCGCGAGAATGTGCAGATTCCATCCGGTCGGCTCGAATCAACTGCACGCGAATTCACTTTGCGAACCAATACCGGCTTCGAATCGGTCAGTGATTTTGAGCAGCTTGTGCTCGCTGAAGGCAGCGATAACTACTTGATTAGATTGGGAGAAGTCGCCGAAATTGAGCTTGCACCCGAAGATGTTCGCAGCTACTCCGCTACCGACGGTATCACCGGCCTGGGCATGGGAATCATTCCGCAAGCTCAGGCAAATATGTTGGCAGTCAACAATGCGGTGACGCAACGCATTGCGGATATGCAGGCGTCGCTGCCGGACGACATGGACGTGTCAGTCAACTTCGATACCGCTGTATTTATCCGCGCGTCATTACAGGAAGTAGCGAAAGCGCTGAGTCTTGCTTTGCTGCTGGTCATCGTCGTCATTTACGCATTCCTCGGCACCATACGGGCAACAATAATTCCAGCGATCACGATACCGATTTCAATTATCTCGGCATTTATAGTGATGGCAGCCCTCGATTTCTCGATCAACACGCTCACCTTGCTGGGCTTTGTGCTCGCTATTGGCCTGGTCGTCGATGACGCCATCGTTGTTCTCGAAAACATCGTGCGGCGTATAGAGGGCGGCGAACCGACTCTGCTCGCCGCTACGAACGGTAGTCGTGAGATCGGCTTTGCAGTGATAGCAACTACACTGGTACTGGTTGCCGTTATTCTTCCGGTGTCCTTCATGCCAGGTAATATCGGGCTCATCTTCGGCGAATTCGGAATCTCGCTTGCCGCTGCTGTGTGCTTCTCGAGTCTCATCGCATTGACGCTTGTGCCGATGATGACGTCAAAACTGTTTGCCGATGGTCGCCTGCATCGAGGTCGTCTGGCACGAGCACTCGACAGTCTTTTTCAGCGCTTGTCGAATAGTTACGAGCGACTGCTGCGCCGCGTAACTAAACGCCCGGTAATCGTAATTGGCTGCGCTGTCCTTGTTTTTGCAGGTGGCCTGAGCCTTATTAATCTTCTGCCCGTTGAATTTATGCCCAGAGAAGATCGTGGCTTCGTAATGATTCAGTTGACGGCACCAGACGGCGCCAGTCTTGACTACACGCTCGGCTACATCAAACAAATTGAGGCCATAGCATTACGCGACAAAGAACAGGGCGATGTCCTGCGCGTACTGAGTCGATCCGGAAGCTTTCGCGCCGGCACCGATGTAAACACTGGATTCTTCTTCGCGCCATTGCGACTTTGGAATGAAAGAGAACGCTCTGCCCAGGAAATAACACAGAACTGGAATCGACAATTCGCGGATCTCCCCGGCGTGCAGGCGTATTCATTTGCGCCTGGCTCATGGGCACTCGGCCAGTCAAGCAGACCACTTTCTATCGTTCTGGGTGGAACCAATTATGATGAATTGGCCGAGTGGCGCGATATAGTTATTGAGGAAGCCCAGAAATTGCCTGGTCTTTCCAACATTGAGGCAGACTATCGTGAGCGCAAACCCAAAATTGACGTCATGGTTGACCGTGACCGCGCCGCTGACCTGGGCGTGTCACTCGCGAATATAGGTAGAACACTCGAGACAATTTTAGGCTCGCGCGTCGTCACGACATTCGTGAGTGCCGGTGAAGAATACCGCGTTATCCTGCAGGGTAGCGACGAGCGTCGACAAACGCCCAGTGATCTCGAAAGCATTTATGTGCGCTCAGAGAGAACGGGGCAGTTGATTCCGCTTTCCAATCTGGTGCGTCTGCACGAAGTAGCGGGACCAGTCGACCTGCGCCGTTTCGACCGCATGCGTGCTATCACAATCAGCGCGAGCCTTGCTAACGGCAACTCGCTGGGTGCGGCAATTGCCGATCTGGAAGCCATAATCGCAGAGAAGCTGCCTGATTCTGTCCGCCTCAGTTATAACGGTGAATCGAGAGACTTCAAGAACAGTGGGGCTTCAATTTACGCTACGTTCGTACTCGCATTAGTCATCGCCTATCTCGTCCTCGCTGCGCAGTTCGAAAGCTTCCGGCATCCGCTTATCATTATGACTACCGTGCCATTGGCAATAACCGGCGCCCTGTTCGGCCTTACGATGTTCGGTTCATCGATCAATATTTACAGCCAGATTGGTGCCATCATGTTGATTGGTCTGGCCGCGAAGAACGGCATCCTGATTGTAGAGTTTGCGAATCAACTCAGGGACCGCGGTACCGATTTCAGAGAAGCGGTTATTCAATCTGCCAAGACGCGACTGCGTCCTGTCTTGATGACCAGCATGTGCACCGCATTCGGATCAGTGCCGCTATTGCTTGCGACGGGCGCCGGCGCACTCTCCCGTCAATCAATAGGCGCCGTAGTGTTCTTCGGCGTCACCTTTTCGGTACTACTAACGCTCATCGTAGTACCGACCGTATACGGGCTGATTGCCAAAAACACACATTCGCCCGAGTACATCGCACGCATGATCGACAAGCTGACGGAAGGTGAGCCAGCAGCTCAAGAAACATAGATCTTGAGACACAAAAAAGCCGGGCTAAGCCCGGCTTTCTCATGTAGGAGGGCCTTTAGGCCCGATCGCGCCTGAAGGCGCTCCCACAATTTCTATGCTTCGGCTGCCGCTTCTGTTTCTGCTTCTGCCTCTGGCGCTTGATCCGTCAGCATAACGATAGCCATCGGTGCTGCATCACCTGGGCGCGGTCCGGTTTTCAGGATGCGCAGGTAACCGCCCGGACGCTCTTTGAAGCGTGGACCGATGTCCGTAAATAATTTGGCGACAACTTCTTTGTCGCGCAGACGATCGAAAGCAAGCCGACGGTTAGCGACGCTATCCTCTTTTGCAAGAGTGATCAACGGCTCTACGACGCGACGCAGTTCTTTTGCTTTTGGCAATGTCGTTTTGATCGTTTCATGCTTCAACATCGACGTTGCCATGTTGCGAAACATTGCTTTTCGATGTGAACTGTTACGACCCAGCCGACGGCCGGATTTTCTATGGCGCATTATCTTTACCCTTGTTCTTTACAGGCCGAGCTCGTGTTCCGGACGCAAGCTAGCAGGCGGCCAGTTCTCGAGACGCATTCCCAGACCGAGACCATGACCTTCAAGCACTTCCTTGATTTCAGTCAGTGATTTCTTACCCAGGTTCGGCGTCCGCAGAAGCTCAACTTCAGTACGTTGCACGAGATCACCGATGTACATGATGTTCTCCGCTTTCAGGCAGTTAGCCGAACGTACGGTGAGTTCGAGTTCGTCAACAGGACGAAGCAAGATCGGATCAACCAGGTTCTCAGCTTGCTGCTGCAGGCCATCTTCCTGACCTTGCAAGTCAACGAAGACCGACAGCTGATCTTTGAGGATGTTACCCGCGCGGCGGATAGCTTCTTCCGGATCGATAGTGCCGTTAGTTTCAATTTCAATGAGCAACTTATCGAGGTCAGTACGTTGTTCAACACGTGCTGCTTCGACGTCGTATGTTACGCGCTCAACCGGACTGAACGATGCGTCCAGTTGCAGTCGACCAATCGGTCCGGCCTGATCTTCGAACGTCGGACGCTGTGTCGCCGCACGGTAACCACGACCGCGCTCAACCTGAAGAACCATATTCAGCTCACCAGCCTGAGTCAGATTAGCAATGACGAGCTCTGGGTTCATGACTTCAACATCATGGTCGAGCTGAATGTCAGCGCCTGTAACCGGTCCAGGACCCTTCTTCGAAATGCGCAGCTCCGCTGTATCGCGTGTATGCATGCGGACAGCAACCTGCTTGAGATTCAGAAGGATATCCACGACATCTTCCTGCACACCCTCAATGCTGGTGTACTCGTGCAACACACCTTCGATCTCAGCTTCGGTGATCGCAGCACCCGGCATTGACGACAGCAAGATGCGGCGCAATGCGTTACCCAGTGTGTGGCCAAAACCACGTTCAAACGGCTCGATGACCACTTTGGCCAACAGATCATTAACCGGCGTGACTTTGACAACGCGCGGCTTCAGAAAATCGTGTACAGATTCCTGCATGGTAAATTCCTTCCTGACTACTTGGAGTAAAGCTCGACGACGAGGTTTTCGTTGATATCCGGCAAGATGTCTTCCCTGTCCGGTAACGCTTTCATAATCCCTGCCATCTTCTTCGCGTCAACGTCAACCCACTCGGGTTGGCCGACCTGACCAGCAATTTCCAACGCACTTTGAATGCGAAGTTGTTTGCGGGCTTTCTCACGAATGCCGATTGAATCGCCTGCCGCAACCTGGGCAGACGGAATGTTAACGACTTTGCCGTTCATCTCGATGCTCTTGTGACTTACGAGTTGACGCGCTTCAGCGCGTGTTGACGCAAACCCCATGCGATAAACAACGTTGTCCAGCCGACCTTCGAGAAGACGCAACAGATTTTCACCGGTTGATCCTTTCAATTGGGCAGCACGCTTGTAGTAGTTGCGGAACTGAC
>CAYWYT010000031.1:0-15164 GCA_964462665.1 uncultured Woeseiaceae bacterium
ATCTTGATCCGAAGAGTCTGCAGACGATGGAAAATTCCGAAGCTCTAGTTAGCTCACCTCTTGGTGTACTCGCCGTACTCGTATTTGTTGCTGCGTTCTTCTTCATGCTGCAACAGCGCACGCAGGCGAAACTGTTCGACTATCTGCCGCCGCTACTTTTCATTTACGCCACACCGGTATTTCTCAACAACTTCGGTGTCATTCCAAGCGAATCGGCTGTTTATCCGGGTTTAAGCGCTATTGCGTTGCCAATCTTCATCGTCCTGATGTTAATAAAGGTGAACGTGCCGGCTGTCGTTCGAGTGATGGGCAAAGGCGTACTCGTCATGCTGATGGGTACCGCAGGCGTAATGGTCGGCGGTGTGGTCGCCTACTACATCGTGCACGGATCTTTGTCAGATGATGCATGGAGAGGTTACGGCGCGCTTGCCGGCAGCTGGATCGGCGGCACGGCTAATATGGCGGCGACGGCAGAAATGCTGGAAACCTCCAAAGAGCAGTTCGGCCTTGCCGTGCTTGCGGACAACGTTATTTATATTGTTTGGCTACCGTTGCTGTTGATGTCGCGCGACTTCGCCGACAAGTTCAACAAGTGGGCGCGCGTTCCGGAAGACCGGTTGATCAGCATGGACGCCGCTGCCGAGATGCACGTTGAGGAGGACCATGCGCCTACGATGCCGCAGTATCTGTTTATCGGTGCAATTGCGATCGGTGTCACCTGGATAGCGACGGCGGTAGCCCCTGACATTTCTGCAGCGCTGGCTGCCCTCAGTCCTAAACTTGAGACCGCATTTTCAACGACTACCGTGCGCATACTGCTGGTGACAACACTGGCGCTGCTGTTATCGACTACTCCAATCTCTAAATTGCCCAACACAACGGCGCTAGGTACGGCACTCGTATACGTATTTGTTGCGGGCATGGGCGCCAGAGCGTCGATTTCAGGTTTGGCAGAAGCGCCAATGTTCGTTCTCGGCGCCTTTATCTGGATATTCATTCACGGCTTGTTTTGTCTGGCCGGCGCGTGGCTTTTCCGCGTCGATATCCACAGTGTCGCGATTGCGTCTGCCGCAAATATCGGCGCTGCTGCATCAGCACCCATCGTCGCGGCGCATCACCGTCCGAACCTGGTCCCTGCCTCCATCCTGATGGCCTTGCTCGGCTATGCCTTGGGCAATTACCTCGCGCCGCTCGTCGGTCACGCAGCAAGAATAGTCGCCGGTCAATAGCATCGCATCGTGAATTTCAACCGGGAGCAGTTCTCTTTCTTGGCTAAGCGTGTCGCCGTTGGTATCGCGTCACTACTTGTGGTCGTATCGGTAATTATTGCGGCGCTGTGGAGCGATCGACCACAACTCAGTGAAATCGATTGGCAGCCGTATCCGGAGTATGAGTCTCGCCCCGATGCAGTGACAGTTACCTGGCTTGGCGTAACGACGCTGCTGTTTGATGACGGCAATACGCAAATATTGATTGATGGCTTTTTCACTCGTCCATCCGTTGCTGACATTGTATTTTCGGCGAATGTGCATAGCAGTGCCGCGAAGATCAATTTCATTTTGGACGAGTATCAGATGCGGCGACTTGCCGCGATCATCCCTGTGCATTCGCATTTTGACCACGCAATGGATATCGGTGCTATTGCGAATCGTAGTAGCGCCTCCATCATCGGCTCAGAAACCACCGCGAACATCGCACGCGGTGCCGGAGTTCCAGAAGATCAAATTGTCATTGCCGAAAGTGGCAGTGATTACAGCTTTGGCGAGTTCTCAGTAAGGATCATTGACTCGAATCATGCACCGCTAGGCTGGGGTGGCTCAGTGCCATACCCGGGCACGATCGATACGCCGCTGACTTCGCCCGCGCCGGTCAGCGCATGGCGAGAAGGAAAATCATATTCGGTAGTCGTAATGCACCCGCAAGGCACAACATTGGTTCAGGGAAGTGCCGGATTTCTTCCCGGAACCCTCGATGATGTCGTCGCCGACGTTGTCATGCTGGGTGCATTCGGACTGGAGAATCTTGGCCGTAACTACACCGAGCAATATTGGCTCGCCATGGTCACGTCGACTGGCGCCAAACGTGTGATTCCGATTCATTTCGACGACTACACGCGACCGTTTGGCCAAATTGAACTCAGCCCAAGAGTTCTCGACGATTTCGTCGATTCCGCTGAGTGGTTGGATGAGATTCGCAAGACCTGGGACAACGATGTACGGCTACACCTTCCCGTCTTCGGCGAGGCGCTGGTGCTTTATCCGCCGCCCGCTCCGGACGTCTGATCCAGCTGCAAACCAGCGGTGAGTTCAGCCAGCGATTTTAGCCCGGACACCAGTTCTTCTTTGTCCACCTTGGCCAGGTTTTTTAGAAGATATTCCACTTTTGACGCATCGCCGCGGCCGCCTACCGCCTGTTGAAACTCAAGTGTAAGCGGGCCTCGGCCACGCAGATACTTTGCACCGCGCGGGCTCGATTGGTGTTCATGCAGGCGTCGAGAAACATCCGTAGCTATGCCCGTATACAAACTGCCATCGGCACAACGCAGCATGTAGACGCTATAAGTATCGGCCTTCATTCGCCCGCGTTGGGTGCAATGTGGGTCGGTCTTCGTTCAGGCATGACCGCCGGAAAGGGTGTCTCCGAGTACGCGAAATGCGCCGCGTTCGATGCTGGTGCCATTTTCTGGCGTATCGGCAAAAGTAAGAACGATTTGTGTAGCGCCGTCCAACTCTTTCGCCGCCTCATGCAGCGTCAAGGTAAGCGTATTGCCCATCAATGCCGCTTCGCGGATCAGGTCGTGCCCACCAAATTGATTCTCATTGATTTCGATGTACATCGACTCATCAAAATCATCCTCGATGGTCCGCATCAGCAGTAAGTAATCATTGATGTCGCCCTCAGGCGTCGTTTTCGCGAAGAACAGCATGGTTGCGTTATCGCGGACATCGAATGCGACTGTATCGTACTGGCGGCTGTCGGCCATCGTCTTACCTTTAGAAAGAATTCGACTCACAGTTTACGCCATCAGACTGCTTGCCGCGACTAACTCCAAGGAGTACGGTGAAATTATGTGGAACCCAGCCTGATGTCACCGCGCACCGTCGTTGTCATCGCGTTCGCAATCTTCGTGATAGCAGCAGTGTTGTTACTCACGTCGGCTGTCCCGCAAGACCCTGCGTATCACGAGTTCAGCGATTCCCGCTCGTTGCTCGGCATGCCCAATTTTTGGAATGTCTTTTCGAACCTGCCGTTCCTGATCGTTGGCATGGCCGGACTGGTGTTTGTGAATCGCAATGCAGACAAGGTCTGTGTCAGCACGAACGAAATGGCTTACTACGTCTTTTTTATAGGCATTTCGCTCACCGCCTTCGGCTCCTCTTACTACCATCTCGCTCCGAGCAATGCGACATTGCTGTGGGATCGCATGCCCATGGTCATCGGATTTGCGGGTCTAATGACGATAATCGTCGCCGAATATGTCTCGGCACGCGCGGCGCGCATGCTTTTGGTGCCATTACTTATCGTGGGCTTCGCGTCGGTTGAGTACTGGGCCTGGACGGAATCACGAGGCGTTGGCGATTTGCGCCCCTATGCCATAGTGCAGTTCCTGCCAATGTTAATGATCCCTGTGATCCTGCTGACGCATAAGCCTGCGATCGGCGCAGCGCGCTACTACTGGTGGATGCTGGCCTTCTACCTGGTGGCCAAACTGCTGGAGTTTTTCGACGCGGATGTTTTCGCTTTCGGCTACCTCATCAGCGGCCATTCGCTCAAGCACGTCGTGGCAGCTATGACCCCGGCCGTGTTTCTGTATGCCTTGATTAAGCGCCGCCGACTATTTACCTAGGATTGCAGCACCGGTACCATGCGCCGCCTAACAACGAGGCAGTGAATCACATGACAAACGCAGTCCGGATTGATGGCAAGGCAATGGCCGCAGAATTATCTGCGCAGATAGCACGTGAGACAGAGGCATTGCTCAAGGAGCACGACCTGACCCCAGGCCTCGCTGTCGTTATCATCGGCGAAGACCCCGCCAGCCAGGTTTACGTTCGCAACAAGAAGCGTACCGCCGAATCCTGCGGCTTTCATTCCGTCCAGCACACGCTTGACGCAGATGCTTCGCAAGACGCCGTCCTGGCACTTATCGACGATCTGAATAACGACGCCAGCATCCATGGCATCCTTGTGCAGCTGCCTTTGCCGAAACATCTGGATGAGCAGACGGTTACGCAGGCGGTTGCGCCGAGCAAAGATGTCGATGGCTTTCACTTCATCAACATTGGCAAGCTTACCTCCGGCAATACCGCCGATGCATTCGTACCGTGCACACCAGCGGGATGCATGCTGATGATCGAAACACATCTGGGCAAAGACCTGTCTGGCATGAACGCCGTGGTTATCGGTCGCTCTAACATCGTCGGCAAACCGATGGCTAGTCTGCTCCTGCAGTCGAATGCGACCGTCACAGTGACTCACAGTCGAACCAAGGATCTGCCTGACGTCGTTAGCAAGGCCGATATCGTGGTGGCCGCCGTTGGCCGCCCGAACATGGTAACCGGCGAATGGATCAAGCCTGGCGCCGTCGTTATCGATGTTGGTATCAATCGAATTGAAGTAACAGTGGATGGCGAAACCAAGTCCAAGCTCACCGGCGATATTGACTACGATTCTGTTTGCGAGGTCGCGGCGGCGGTCACTCCGGTTCCGGGCGGCGTAGGCCCGATGACAATCGTCATGTTGATGTCCAACACTTTGCGTGCGGCACGTCTATCCTCAGGGCTCGACGCTGGCTGACGGATCGTCCGGATCGCCCGGATCAATAGGGTCTTCAATAGCGACCGGATCCAGGCGAAATCGAAATGTCCTGCAGGTCTTGATGCCGCTCAGAACCTTGTTTTCCTGCAGCGGCATGTAACTTGAAGCGCGCACAGCATGCACAGCCGGTTTCTCGAACATTCGGTGGCTGCTTTGGCGAACTGAAATACGTGATGTTCGACCCTCACGGTCAACGTTAAAGCACACCTCAACATCGCCTTGAACCCGATCCGTCAATGCACGCTCTGGGTAGACCGGCACAATCGTTTGTAATGGCTTTCTTTCCCCTGCCGGGTCGAGCAAATGCGTAACATCCACATTCTCCTGCGCCGACACCGACAGTGTTATCGACAGTAGCGCCGTGCTGAGCAAGTTTCGCGAACTAGTCAGCATCGCCTTCCTCACCTTCGCGGTTCTGCCTGTCATCGATTACAACACTCGGTGCAACCGGGTCTGTTGCATCAAGGTACATCTTGCGAACCGCCTTCAGCGTTTTGGAACGCGGACTGATCGCTTCGCCCTTTAGCAGGTCCTGTTGTGCTTCGTCGAAACGCCGCAGCTTGATGTAGATCAGGGCCCGATTGCTGTAGGCACGCCAGTACTTGTCGTCTTTCTCCAGTACCTCATCGCAATACGCGAGCGCCGTCGCATAGTTCTCCAGCAACGCGTAGCCGGCGCATAAATTTGACTTGGCAGTTCGCCGCTCGCGTGAATCATTGGCTTGACTCAGACCGAGCAAGGTCAGTTTGACCCCCTCCTTGGCATCACCTGCCGTCAGCGCAGCAGCCCCATCGTGCAGCGGCATGTTGCCGGGGCCAAGAACGGTCTTGTTGTCCTGCCCAAGAACACTCGTCGCCAGCAAGCATAGACAAGCGACCAGGGGCGCAGATCTCACAAATGTTCGGTGAAGTGCTGAATCGTTCGCTGCCACGCCAGTTCCGCTGCAGTCTCGTCATAGCGTGGCGTCGTATCGTTGTGGAAGCCGTGATTGACGTCGGCGTAGGTATAAGCGACGTAGTCGTTACCAGCCTCTTCCAGGCCTTCCTCGAAGGCCGGCCAGCTAGCGTTGACGCGATCATCAAGCCCAGCATGATGCAACATGAGTGCGGCCTTGATGCTGGCGGCCTCGTCCGGTGCAGGGTGACGACCGTAAAATGGTACGGAAGCCGCGAGACTGGGAATTCTCACTCCCAAACGCAGGACCATGCCACCGCCGAAACAGAAACCCACCGCGCCAACACTGCCGTTGCAGTCCGGATGCTCTTGCAGGTAGCCGACAGCTGCAACAAAGTCTTCGACCATTTCGTCGCTATCTCTTTTTTGCTGCATGGCTCTGCCCTCGTCGTCATTACCCGGGTAGCCCCCAAGCGGCGTTAGCGCGTCTGGAGCAAATGCAATAAATCCGGCAACGGCGAGACGTCGTGCAACATCTTCGATGTACGGATTCAAACCACGATTTTCGTGTACTACCACGACGCCGGGCAATTTGTGCTCGTGCACAACCGGTCGAGCATAGTAGCCGGACATTTCGCCCGCACCTTGCGGTGAAGCGTATTTCTTGTAGCCAGTCAGTATCGATTTGTCGTCCGGACTAACTTGCTCAGCGAGCGCGTAGTTTGGGCTCAGACTCGCGAATACTGCAGCAGCCGAAATACCAGCCGCGGTAAACACCGCCGCCTTGTCGATAAACTGTCGTCGACTCAATGTCCCGTGTACGTAGCCGTCAAATAGATTAAGAATACGTTGATCGTAGTCTTTGCTATTGGCCACTGATGTAATGCTCCAAATGTTCTATTTCTTCTTGTTGATCCGCAATGATGGCTTTGACCAGATCGCCGATAGAAATCATGCCGACAACGGTATCGTCTTCAACAACGGGTAAGTGTCTTATTTTCTTCTCCGTCATCATGCCCATGCACTTATTGACGGTCTCGGCACCAGATGTTGTGAGCACATCAGCAGTCATGATGTCGGCGACCGCGGTGTTGTCAGATGCACGACCTTTGACGATGACTTTGCGTGCGTAGTCGCGCTCCGACATGATGCCGAGCAACTCATCGCCTTGCATAACGACGACCGCGCCAATATTTTTCTCCGCCATGACACGAATCGCATCGAGAACGGAGTCGTCCGGTTTCACTGAGATTATGTACCGACCTTTTCGATCGAGCAGGTGTTTGACTAGTTTCACGTTGACTCTCCTTAATGCCTGGCCTGTTTTTATTCTAGCAGTACCAGACGCTGACGCGCAGAAGCGCGTCGCCCGACCTTGTTGCAGGCGGATAAAGAGGAATTAATTCAACGTGTTACAGGACTATTCGTCGCGGTAAACAGCGCCACGCACATCTGCGATATGAACGGAACCGCTGCCATCGTCCACAATATCGAGATCCAAGCCGACGTCGCTTACAATGATGCCGCCGGAACCGTCATCGATTGTGACTGTGCCGCCGACGGCTTGTACTTTGATGTCTCCGGATCCGTCTTCGACTTCGACGTCGCCTGTTACGTTCACGATCCGCACGGAACCGGAACCATCGTCGACCACCACGTTGGTCGCTCCCGAAACTTCGATTGAACCGGAACCGTCATCAATACTGACGTCACTATGGACATCACTTATCTGCATCGAACCTGATCCATCATCAACAAATATTGCAAGGCCACGCGGAATACTGACTTCCAGATCCACAGCGGCAGAATCATTGAAATGCCAGCTGCTCTGCTCAAAGTACGCGTCCAAAACCGCTTTGCTGTTTCTTTTTTCCAATTTCAGAACAAGGTCTTCGGCAATCATTTCGATCGCATCGTCGTCGTCATCATCAACGCGAATGATTGCTTTAACCGTGATGTGGCTAGAGTCGGTAACGCCGTTAACCACAATGTTTCCTGCACCGGCGTCAATCTCAAGAATATCGACGCCGCTGGCGGATAATTCGAGATCGCGCGTTTCCGTGTAACCGTTCCAGGCGGCATAGGTCAAACTACTTGCGAACATCGCCATTACTACAAGACTGCGCATGGCCGTCTCCTTAACAAATTAGGGTCTCTGTACTAATTAGACGCCTGAAAACGCATTTTGGTTGCAATCGCAGAGTAATTTTTGCAGTCACAGCCCAAAGCGATCATTCAAAAAATCGATCGCGAACCTCTGGTGACGGAAGCACGCATTCCTCGCTTCGGCCAAACAGTTTGTATCTATTTCGGGCGATTAGCCTGTAGAAGTAATCACGAAACGACCTCGGCAGAACCTTGAAAAACCTGAACATGGACCAGAACCCTGTCAGGTCAGCGGCGATTTCAATGGCTGCGTCAGTTCTCTCGTAGCACTGCCCGTTCTTTATCAGCAGGAATGTGTCCACGCCAACCATAGTTGCATCGTACTTCCCGATCAGGCGTTTGCCAGATTCGCTTTGCATCGGTGTGAAGGAGAATTTTCTATTCGGGTCTCTCCGAATAATGAAATTCACTGCGCCGTTGCACAAATTGCAGACGCCATCAAATATCACAATGTGACTTTCACTCATTCGCATCCGCGACTATTGCAAATACGCGATGGGGTACGGCCAGAACACTCGACGGAAACCGAGTAGCGAGCATTTGCGAAAGGTCGCGATCGAACTTGAGGGCTGAGTCCAGTCCCAGGGCGGCTACGCCTGCGCTTGCCCGGATTCGACCTCTCCAGGCCTGCGCCGAATACGGAGCATCCATGTCGTAGGAAAACGTTTCAATATTCTGCATGCCAGCTTCGCTCAAGGCCGGAAGATACTGCGGGTACATTCCGACACCGCCATGAAAATGCCAGTCCGGGTTGTGCTGCACTATTAACTCTTCCGTGGCCTCTACTACGTTCCCGGCCAGTGGCAGCCAATCGAAGTTGGCGATAACAAGTTTACCGCCGGGCTTGAGCAGGCGTATCACCTCTGCAATTGCCAGGGACTGATCGAACCAGTGCCAACACTGACCTGCCGTAACAACATCCGCAGCGCTGCTGTCCAAGCCAGTGGATTCAGCCTTCGCCTCCACATATCTGATGCTGACCTCACTCTGGTGGTCCAGCTTTTTCGCCTCACCGAGCATGCACGGGTCGGGGTCAACGCCGATCACCTTACAATCCCTGAGAGCAAAGCCACGCGCCAACGTTCCGGTTCCGGTACCTAGATCGACTACAGATTGGCCTGGCACGCCAACATTGAACTCGGCAAAACGATCGAAAACAGATGCAGGAAATCCAGCCCGAAAAGTGCCGTAGTCTTCTGCCGCCTTGCCGAAATTAGTGCCCGATACTGTCATGACGCACTGATCAAAATTTGATTCTGCCACTCAGCATCTGAAAGAACATTACCCAGTCACCTCGAAGGCTGTAGATCGGGTAGGTAAACGTCGCCGGCCTGTTCTTCTCAAAACCGAAGTGGCCCAACCACGCGAAGCCATAGCCGATCACTGGTATTGCCAGTAGCCAAAGGTAGCTACCCGTCACCAAGGAATAGGCAGCAACAGCAAGGACTATTGCAGAGCCAACAAAATGTAGTCGGCGACATACGATATTGGCATGCTGCGATAGATAGAAGGGATAGAATTCGGCAAAACTGCGATATCTGTTACCCGCGGTAGGTTTACTCTCTGTCATTTACTTGCTCCGAAATCGTTCGTTAGTTTATCAGTCCAGGGGCTGCTTTCGGCCAAAAACACAGGTTTAGAAGACTCCTGGTAGTTAGTCCCAAGCTCTGACATGCGAGATCCGCTCGTCGGTGGTGTTGCACTCTCACGCTGGTATCATTGCCACGAGGCAGCAGCAGCCGCCCTTTCCCGGAGCTTCCCCATGCGCAAACCTACATTCGCCGTCGTTGTCGCCTGCCTCCTGTTAAGCGCCTGTTCGAAAGACACACCCAAACCACAACCCGACGCCTACGACCCGGCACACGACTATTTCACGTTTGCCAACACGGACCAGTTCGTACTCGAACACCTGGGCCTCGACCTGAACGTCGATTTCGATGCCAAAGAGTTGAGCGGCAGTGCGACATTGCACTTCAAACGCATCGACCCGGACGCGCATGAGATCGTGCTCGATACCCGCGACCTGGTAATCGAAGGCGCCAGCATGGCGGCCGCTGCCGGCGACATGGCAGAGGCGGGCTACCGACTTGGGGATACACATCCGGTCATGGGCACACCACTGATCATCAGCGTGCCGGCAGTTCTTAAGTCCGCCGGCGAGCTTGTCGTAAAAATTGACTACCGTACGAGCCCGGGGGCGACCGCACTCCAGTGGCTGCCACCGGAACTCACGGCAGGTGGCGAGCATCCCTTCCTGTTTTCGCAGTCGCAGGCCATCCATGCACGCAGTTGGATTCCATTGCAGGACACGCCGTCGGTTCGTATTACGTATGACGCAAGGATCACCACCCCTAGCGAACTGCTAGCGGTGATGAGCGCGAACAACGATCCGGAAGCCGAGCGTGACGGACATTACGAGTTTGAGATGCCACAGCCGATCCCGGCCTACCTGCTCGCCATTGCGGTCGGCAACATTTACTTTGCCCCGATCGGCGAGCAGACCGGCGTGTATACCGAGCCGGAGATGCTGGAAGCATCGGCCTACGAATTCGCCGATACGCAGGCAATGTTGGAGACCGCCGAGGAGATGTTTGGGCCGTACCAGTGGGGGCGCTATGACCTCCTGATATTGCCGCCGAGTTTCCCCTACGGCGGTATGGAGAACCCGCGATTATCCTTTCTGACGCCGAGCCTGCTCGCCGGCGACCGTAGCCTCGTCGACGTCGTCGCGCATGAGCTTGCCCATTCCTGGTCTGGCAATCTCGTGACCAATGCCACCTGGCGCGACGGATGGCTGAACGAGGGCATGACCAGTTACCTCGAGGCGCGTCTCATGGAAGTGATTTACGATTCGGAACGCATGAACGTCGACAACGTGATCGGGTACGAAGAGTTGCTGCTCGATTTCGAGGAAATCGTTCCCGAACGCCAAGCGCTGGCGCCGCCGTTTCCGGACGGGGACCCCGACGATTTCCAGGGCATCATTCACTACCACAAAGGCAACTTGTTCCTAACTTACCTGGAGAAAAAGTTCAGCCGCGAAACGTTCGACGAGTTTCTGGGCGACTACTTTGACGCATTTGCATTCAGGACCATCACCACGGAGCAATTTCTGGACTACCTGGACGAAAACCTGCTATCCCGGCATCCCGGCATCGTTAGTCGCGCGCAGGTCGAGCAGTGGCTATACCAGCCTGGCCTGCCGGACGACACGATCATTCCACGGTCCGAAGCCCTAGACACCGCATCAGCTATGGCCAGCTCTTTTGCCGCCGGAGATCTTCCGCTCGATTTGGTGCCGGCCGCAAGCTGGCCGCCGAAAGTCATGGTCCATTTCATCAACAGCCTGCCGGTCGATCTGGACAACGAGCAACTGGCAGAAGTGGATGCCGCGTTTGCTTTGAGCGCCACGCGTAATGCCGAAATTGCCCGTACCTGGTTTATCCAGGTCGCCGAGCGCCACTACGAACCCGCCTACGGCGCGCTGGAAGAGCACCTGAACCGCTTCGGCCGAACCCGCCTCGTTGAGCCCGTCTACAAAGCGCTGGCCAAAAACGGCTACGACCGTGACCTGGCTATCGAGATGTTCAATCGCGCCCGCAGCAACTACCATCCCATCACCGTCGCGAAGATCGAAAACACGCTCAACAAACCTGATTAGCATTTGAGGACGCCCACCATCTGGCTTGCCGTTGCTGCAGTGGAGGCTGTTATCTTGCCGCGAGAATATTTTTAGCCATCTCATCCAGGTGATTGTCCCAGGTCCCACAACAGCCGCCCCATATGTCCATGTGGGGGTAACGTCTTGCGAGATCTCCGCATAGCTCTCCGAGTTCTACAGGGTCGCCATCTTCAAGGTGGCCAATTTGGCACAGCGCAATCTTTTCCATCTTGGAGGCGTTTGGTCTGACGCCTCTAACCCGATCAATCCAGTCACCAGGTCCAATTGCAGGTTCATATTCTATGGGATGAGAGCAGTTGATCGAATAAAACTGCGGAGATTGATTTGTTTCTTTATCAATTGTAGTGATCGCTTCAGCCAGGGTTGGACCAGAATTGAGCCTTGATGCGCTGTCCAAACTGAGTGAAATTCCTAACGGCACACCTATTTTTGCTGCAGCTCGTGCAACTCCTACTGCCTCTGAAATGTTATTGAAGGTCAAAGCTAGCGCCAAATCGACATTTGCTTCTTTCAGTGTTTCGAGCTGTACAGAATGATAGTCCTCTGCCTCATTTTCGGTGATGTTTTCGTTTCTTTCATAAGCATCACCCCGGGGACCGATTAACCCCTGAATTAGTATTTCTGGAATTTCCGAAGAATACTCGTTTGCGATTTCTCTTAAGAACTCAATCGACTGAAGATTTGCTTCGGCCAAACCCTTTGGAGAATAGCCTAGAAGATCACCCCAATCTGGGCTTGCTCGATAGTCGAGCCCACCCATGAGTGCACATACTTTATGTTTTGCGGCAACTTCCAGATAACTTCTGAACATCTCTCTCATTTTCGATACTGCATCTGGATTATCAAGCAATGGGAACGTTGCAAAATGGGGCAATTCGAAACCATGTTTGTACATTAATTCGGTTTCGGTACCCCCTTCAGAAAGAAAAAGGCGCCCGTCTTGTTGGGGTGGGAAAGACTTATTGTCGGCCATTCTCGCGCTCCCTTTTTATGATTATTGTTTTTCGATCCGTTACTTAGCCTGCAAAATATTGAACATTATTACTGACTAGACTGGACGTTCAGTCTTTCTTGGCGCGATACGGCGCCAGCAGAGACGTCAATTCCGCCGCTGAATACCAGGTACCGCGTAACATGACACCGTGTATACGCCGTGTATTGCTGATATCGACCAGTGGATCGGAGTCCAGCAGTACGAGGTCCGCATCGCGGCCAACTGCAATGCTGCCTGTGTTGGTTTCGAGAAATTCTGCCGCTGCCGTCGTGCCGGTCGCGAGCGCCTCAAATGGCGTCAGGCCGGCGTCTACCAGAAACTGTAATTCATGATGCAGTGAGAAACCGGGAACGTTGAATACTTGCGGAGCATCGGAGCCCAGTAATAGTCCGGCACCGGCTGCATGCAACGCCTTGATCAAAATGCGTCGCAACTCGATCGCTCGTTTGGCAACGGCAGGGTTAAAACCGCGCTCACTTTCCTGACGCTGTTTTGATTCTGCCCATTGCTGCACCGTTGCTCGGGGCATATACAACATTTCTGGCCAGCTACTGAGTTCCGCGACGGTAACTTCGGATACTCGGTGTTCGAAGAGTGACTCTGTGGGCACATTCCAAGTTTCGGAAGCGGCAGTTTGCTGTGCCAACTCGACGATACGCTCTTCAATGACCTGGTCAGCCAGCAATACGTCAAAAAAACCGCCGTAACCGCCTGAGGCGTCAGAGTCTGGCGGCATCAGCGCTGCAAGATAACCGTCAAGATGATCGATGCTCGCCATGCCTGCGGCAACTGCACCTGCAACACCGACGTCTGCGGGGACATGTCCGGCAAATGGCATACCGATCTCATTGGCAGCATCTGCAATGGCAGCAAATTCATCGACGTTAAGACCGGGATGAATTTTTATGAAATCGTAGCCCGCTTCGTATTGCTCTTTTACCTGTCGCGCAGCATCGTCCGCACCGTGCACCGAATCACCGTTAAGAGAAGGGCCGGACGTAATCAAACGTGGGCCAAAAGCGTCCCCGAGCAGTAACTCTTCGCGCAAACGCAAATGCGATGGTTCGCCGAGCATGCCGCGAACTGTCGTTACGCCGTTTGCGGCCAGCAGTGCCATTACCCTGCCAAGTTCGGGAGACGCGGCATCAGGAATATGCGCGTGCATTTCAGTAAAGCCGGGCAGCAGGTATCGATCGGTGCCATCAATGATGGTTGTATCTTTGGCCAACGGAACTACATCCACCGGCCCAATAACGGTGATAAGCCCGTCTTCAACAATGACCGTTCGGCCCGGTTCAACCCGGTCTTCGGTCATGCGTATGACATTAACGTTGATGAACGCTGTGGTATCGGCCAGCGCTGAGGTCGTTAGCACCAACGCGACAATTAATGCGGTCGCTACGGTTGTTATCGATCTGCTCATAGTCTTCAGTTTAGGGTCGTAATCAATATTTGAGGATTATCTCTCGATTCAGTTCACTTTACTGAATGCTGTCGATCAGCTGTTGGCTCACATTGCCGCCACAGACAATGACAGCGACTTTGCGGCCCTGCACGTCGTCCTTACACGCCAGCAAGGCCGCGAGCGCAACACCGGCGGCACCTTCGATTGCTTCATCTTCAGCTGCCATGTAGAGGCGCATTGCAGCTGCGATTTCTGCCTCGCTGACCAGCACGAACTCGTCGACCAGGTCTTGGCAAAGCTCAAATGTAATAGCATCTGCCTCTATGCCACCGGCAGTACCGTCGGACAAAGTCGGATCGCTGGGTATATCCAGAATCTCGCCTGCATCAACCGACTTGGCCATGACCGCAGATGCCTCCGGTTGGCAGCCGTAGACTCGAATATTCGGATTATGAGCCTTCAAGATACTACTCACGCCCGCGATAAGGCCGCCTCCGCCAACTGCGATGAACGCCGCATCGAGATCTGGCAACTGCTCCACGATTTCGACGCCACAGGTACCTTGTCCGGCAATGACTTCGGGATCGTTATACGGAGACAAGTAGTACATGTCGTTTTGCTCGGAATACTCGCGCGCGTGCTGTTCCGTATCGAGGCCATCGTTGCCAAAAAATTGTACGTTGCCGCCGTAGCTGCGAATCGCTTCCACTTTGGCCGTCGACGTCTGCTCAGGCACGAAAATAACGCCGCTGGTTCCCAGTCTTTGCATCGCGCAAGCAACTGCTGCGCCATGATTGCCACTCGATGCCGCCACACAACCACGGGCCCGTTGCTCATCGGACAACGTGGTCAGTCGATTGCTGGCGCCACGGATCTTGAATGATCCAGTGAGTTGCCGATTCTCCAGCTTCAGGTAAACGTCGGCACCGCTCGCTTCACTGAAGACCGCAGATTGGGTTAGCGGCGTACGCTTGATGATCGCGCCGATTCGCGCCGACGCGGCGGTGGCCGCAGCGACAACTTCTGTAGGTGTGTATTTCATGGTCACAGCTTGCGTCAGGAATGCGTTGCTTTCAAGACTTAACAATAACGGTAAATGGGTTGCGGCAGTTCGTTGACAGTCTTCTTCGCGCTATGCAACGATTGTTGCTCGCATGACAAAGGCACACCTGTTGAAAAACAGGGTCGCAAAGCCACCGATCTAA
>CAYWYT010000032.1:0-14899 GCA_964462665.1 uncultured Woeseiaceae bacterium
CAATAATGACGTTATTCGTGCCGCGATGACGACGACTCGCGTAGGCATTCACAATTCCGACCATGCCTTTTTGCAACCCAACCGAGTTTTCCAGAACAAAAACGCTTCCGGGCTCGTGATAGCGCACAAAAATACGGACGTCCGGTTCAATTGAGTCCTGATCGCCGCTAATACTGGAAGCCCACCAACGCATCTTCAGTGACCAAAGCATAATGTCGAGCCTGCCGATATCGGCACCGATCTGCGGTGGTTGTTCCTTGATTGGCAGTCCCAGCTCTACCCGCAACGGGCGATTGACGCTTTTTCCGTAACGAGCGGTCTCAGTCGTGACGAAGGTTTCGATGTCGGCGAAATTTTCGAGCTTCAAGGTCTTAATATAGTTTTCGCTGGCCTCGCTACCGTCTGCATTGATCGGGTAAATTTTTACCCACAGGCTGTTGTTCCAGTCCGTGCTGCGCGATTGACTAAGCCAGGTGCTGAGCGCAACAAAGAACAGGATAAAGAGGAGAATGCCAATGCGAATGGCTTTAAACATGAAGCTTCAGTCCCGACTCAAAATTTAGGTGGCTTGCGTTTGCTGGTTGCCTGTTCAAAAGCATACGCGATTTCGATCACTGCCTTGTCCGAATGCATCTTACCGATAAAAGACAGCCCGACCGGAAGTCCGGAAACGAAGCCTGCGGGTACTGTGACACTTGGATAGCCGGATACGGCTGCGTACGACGAGCTGCCGATATGATACTTGTCGCCGTTTTCGTGATCGATGAGCCAGGCCGGGCCATTTGTCGGCGCAATCAAAACATCGAGATCGTGTTCGAGCATCACCGCGTCGATCGCAGCGCGGGACAGAAGCTTGCTGTCCTCCAGGGCGTCCAGGTACTCGAAATCCGTCAGCTCGCCTGACCTGTTCGCGGCCAACATGCGTTCCTGGCCAAAAAACGGCATGACTGTATCGGCATGCGCGTCGTTGAACGCAACTATTTCCGCCAGACTCTTGAAAGGCGCGCCGGAGCGTTCAAAGTAGGCAGCCAGGTCATTCTTGAATTCGTACATGAGCACGATTCCCTCTGCCTCGCCCACGCCCTCGAATTCGATCGTGATGTCGTCGACGATCACCGCGCCTTTTCTGCGCATGGCTTTATAGCTCGATCTGAGTATCGATTCGACGTGTCGATTGCTCTTCGCGCCACGAAATGAGCGAATGACGCCGATGCGTTTGCCCTCGAGAGCATTTTTCGACAGATTGTCTGCGAAGTTTCCGGGCCCGTAGGCAAAAGTCGCGTTGAGGGGATCACTAGCGTCGGCCCCGGTCATAGCGTCCAGCAAGACAGCCGCATCGCGAACCGTACGCGCCATCGGGCCTGCTGTGTCCTGGCTATGCGCAATTGGAATAATGCCGCTGCGACTGACTAGTCCCAGGCTGGGCTTGATACCTACAATTCCGTTGACGCCCGCTGGGCAAACAATAGAACCATCGGTTTCGGTGCCGATAGCGACCACAGTGAGATTGGCTGCAACAGATACCGCCGAACCGCTTGATGAGCCGCAAGGGTTTCTTGTGGTGCTATAGGGATTGTGCGTTTGGCCGCCGATGCTACTCCAGCCGCTGGTCGATTTAGTAGAGCGAAAATTAGCCCATTCCGACAGGTTTGCCTTCGCCAGTATGATGGCGCCTGCGTCGCGCAGCCGCTCTACGATGAACGCGTCTGCATTTGCGATGTGGTCTTGCAGCGCCAAAGAACCGGCACTGGTATGCATCTGGTCTGAGGTACCAATATTTGCCTTAAGAACAACAGGAATGCCGTGCATTGGTCCGCGCGGTCCGGACCTCTGCCACTCTTCGTCGAGTGCCCGTGCAATGTCCAGTGCGTCAGGATTGAGCTCGATGATCGAATTGAGTTTCGGCCCGTCACGATCGATTTCGTCTATGCGCTGCAAGTACCAGGTGACGAGCTCTTCCGCCGTAAGTTCCTGGCGTTGCATACGCTCATGCAGTTCCGCAATGGAAAGCTCTGCAAAATCTTCGGCGTGGCTGCCGGTCGCTGCTGCCAAAAGGCAAACAGCGACGAGATAAACGCCGCGCATCAATCAGGCTTTCGGAATAACAAGATGAAACGATCCGTATTGCCGCGGATGCCTGGGGCGAAAACGCCCTCGCTGTAGTCATCCTCAGCGTTGCGCAAAACATAGCTCTCGGACTCCAGGACAAATCCGGCCGCCTCAAAGTCTGCGACTGCTATCGTGCGATCGATTCGGTGCAACGTTGCAACTGTGTCAGTTGATGCGCCGGCCGCGGCACTATGATCAACGACACCCAGAACGCCGCCGGGTTTTAGCGATGCAAAGAGTTCGGCGTTCATCGTTGCGCGGTCAATTTCCGGCCAGCCGTCATCTGGATTTATCCAGTACGTATCGTGAAAAGATAGCACCATCGTAATCGCGTCAAACTGATCGGCGTCGAGCTGCAATTCATTGTTCTCTGCCATCAAAACATCGACGTTCGGCAAACGACCGCTGGCATGTCGCGCCTCGAACTCTTCGCCGACGAATTTCAGGTAAGCAGAATTGGAGTGTGCGACGACACTGCCTTTTTTGCCGACAACCTTCGAGATGATTTCTGCGTAATAACCCCCGCCGGAAAACATATCGAGCACGACCATGTCCGGACCGATGCCGAAGAATGCCAGAACCTCGTCGGGCTTCCGCCCGGCGTCGCGAGCGGCGTCGCCATCAAGACGAGACGGACTCGCCAGTGCGTCCGCATAAACATCAGCTTGAGCAACGTCTGCTCCCGCAGCGACGGCTAGTAATACAATTGCGAATATTGACCTAATCATGGCTCTTTACCCCGTTTACGTCTGTGCTTAACGTTAATCTGACCGCAGCAACGATGCAAAGTGCACACGCAATAAAAAACCCCGTGGCTGGAAGCCGCGGGGCTAATTTCTCTTTTTTATAAGAGAGGTAACTTCGAATCAGGTAACCGGATACTGAACTATTATTATCATTATGGGATCTGGATCTTATTATTTTTATGATTATTATTCTTCTGGCGTCTAAATCCTTTAAGTAGCCTCTTATCGTTACCTGCCGCAGCTACACTTCGCTTGGGCAAGGTTATAAAAGCAATTACTGTGCCAACCCAGTGAAAGACACCGCACCGCTATAGCTCCAGCGATGTGGCGTTTATCCGAGCCGCAAATTGCCAGCATATTGTAAAAAAAACCGACGAATCGACTTCGTTAAAGATCAAGCAGTTACGAGACAATCGCTTGCAAGCCCATATAACCATTCAGCTTAATTGTACCGCCTCGCGGTCCGAACCCGGATTTGAACGCCGCACAACTCTCAAATGTGTTCAGTGTGTCAACTTATTCGACAATAGCGGCCTGTTGTGCCCGTTCGATCAAGCCAATGGCGCTGAAAAAACGGCCGTTGCGAATAATACCAACCACTTTTCGCAGGTCGGCGGTCTGGTGCAGGGGGTCGCCGTCCAGGAGAACAATATCCGCTCGGCTGCCGGGGGCAAGCCGGCCGACATGGAGTCCCAGGTTCAAGTAGGCGGCCGCGTTTACGCCAGCGCTGCGAAGCATTTGCTCACCGTCGAGGCCCGCCGATGCAAGCGCCAGAAACTCGGCATGCAGCGCCATGCCGGGTGGCAGTCCATTGGGCTTGCTGGCGATAATGATCGAGGTCGCTTTGAGTTCAAGATCGGGAATCTCAGAGAATCGCCGCTTGGGATCAGCGCGCGGCAGCAAGCTGGCTTGTCGCGCATTTAATAGTGCGTCCAGACCCGGTGTATTCGCGTCAGCCAGCGAGTCGGTGCCTTTTAAGAGCGACGCTGTTGTTGCTGCATCGCCAGCATCGAAAATCCGTGGCCCGGGCGTCTCCTTGCCGGACCAGAGCCGATCCTGTTCCTCTGCGCCAGGATGCGCGGCGACGATCGTCGTTATCCCAAAAGACAATAGCAAGGCACCGAGTGTGTCATCAAAATCTTGTGGTAGACCGGCGTAGCTGTCGATAAAGCCGGGCAGAGCGGTTACGTCTCCCAGGTCCACAATGACTTCGCCCGGTCGTTCGCGTCGCGGCTCCAGTGCGGCGATTTGGCCGCCGTCGATCAGGATGTCGATATCCCTCTTGTAACCACCGCCGACGCCGTCGAACAATCGCGCTGTTCTGACGATAAGTTTTCCCGATGGAATATCGAACGACGACAATTCGCGAGGCGGTTGCCTAACCGTAGCAGTCTCGGCGGGCGGTTTAACGGTTGCCCGGAAAGGCACATTCGACGAAGACCATGAATCGAAATTACGGCGTCGAATAGCACCATTCGCGGTATACAGGAGCTGCTGACGATTCAGCCAACTAACGCGTGCAGCAATGAATTCTTCACCGCTCACCAACTCACGGACGAGGAGCGGGTCCGAGAGGATAACCATGTCAATGGATGGCTCCTCTTTGTCTTCGCGAAGAAACGTAATAAGACTGCCGTCAGGACGCCACTGCGGCGCGGATAATTCTGTACTCGATGTGACCAACGCGCGATCCGGCTGGCCGAAGCGCCGCAACATGATCGACCATTGGTCGCTAGCATGGTGCACGTAGACAAGATCGCGACCGTCTGATGACCATGCTGGTTCGAGTTCATCACCGTCAAGATGGCTGATACGCCAACTAAGCCCGGTCGCGAGGTCAAACTCCCAGATATCGAAGCCACTCTGCTGACGGTCGGACGAAAAAAGAACCCGCTCGCCACTCGGATGCCAGCTCGGTTGCTGGTTGAGATACTTAGCGGCACCGATATTGGTCACCAGTCCGCTGGCGAATCGATAGTGTTGGACCTGTTCAAGTCCATTGGTCCGGGTCTGGTAAATGATGCTTTCGCCATTCGGCGACCATCGCGGCCTGCTTGCGGGTGTTTCGATCGCGGTTATCGCCTCGGCCTCGCTGCCGCCTTCCGGCAAGATCCAGATAGAGTCCAGCAGGTCGATCGCAAGCCGACCGTCTGTTGCCACATCGACCGAAATATTGCCGCCGTGTGTAAGCGTGTATTGCGCAAATACGGGGCCGGCAATTACCAGCAAGGCCAATACTGCGGCGAGTCGTTTCAATTCAGTGCTTCAGGTTAAGGCTGCAGACGGTTGCCAGACCATTCGCCGACAACAAACGAATCGTCGTCCTGTCGCGTCAGAGTCCGTTCCCAACGGGCGCGGTCATGGATGCGGTCTTTGCCCTCGATCCAGAGTTCAACGCGACTGGCCCAAATTCGAAAGCCACCCCAATGTGGTGGTCTGGAAATAGTTGGTTGGTCGGAGCTGATAATCGATTGCAGGTTCTTGGCAACATTGACGCCGAGTCTCAATGCACGTTTTGCGATTTGGGCGATCAATGCATTGCGCGATTCGAGTGTTGCACTCTGGTCGCTACCCCACGCTCCGATCTGACTACCCCAGTCGCGGGTCGCGAAATAAGCATCACTTTCTGCGTCGGGGGAACGTACAGCCTGGCCTTCTATGCGGACCTGTCGGCCCAGCTGATCCCAGTGAAACAATACCGCGACATTCGAATTTTCCTCAATTTGACGAGCCTTATTCGACTTGTAGTTCGTATAGAACACGAGGTACCCGGGGTCGGCGTGAAAATCCTTACACAAGACCATGCGCGCGCTCGGTCTCGCGTCGCTGCCGGAGGTGATGATCGCCATGGAATTCGGATTGCGTTTGACCTCTTTGTCTGCAGCATCAATAAGCCACGCGTCGACCCAATGCATTGGGTCGTTGGGCAGGTCATCCGGAAGTCGGGCAGTGAGATAAGAGTTAGCCACCAGCGCAGCCTATCAAAGCGGTCCCGCCTGCGCGACGCGGATCGGCAGCAACCGCGATACCGTCCTGTTTTGAGTAGCGCGCCACGCCAACACCGCCGAAGTACATTCCCAGGCCTGAGGTTATGTGCACCGGGATGTCGAGCTGCGGTAAATCGAGGCCTGGCTCCGCCATTAACCGTTCTTCCTCGCCACTGGTATCGACATGTACACGAGGGTGCGCGATCGCTGCGGACAACGGCATGTCCATTTGCAAATGGTTGAGCAAGAACTGATGCAGTGCGGTGGTGATGCGATCGGCGCCCGGCGAGCCGATCGCCATTACTGTGTCGCCGTTGCGTGCGACGCTCGGTGCCATGTTGGACGGTAGCCGCGCGCCAGCCGGGGCTGCTGCGAGCCCGCGTCGGTTCAGTTCCAGCTCGCCAAGACAATTGTTGAGCCAAAGCCCGGTAGCAACCGGCATTTCGCCGGAACCGTAGCCGGACGACGCGGTTATGCCACAAGCAAGTCCCGTGTCGTCGACGGCCGAGGTGTGCACCGTAGAGGCAGACGCCCACTCGCTCATCAGCTGACCGCTAGCAGCAGCTCTGAGGAGCGCAGCAGCCTCGGCGCCGACATCGTCGGTAATATCCAGGCGTCGTTTTCGAAACCCCAGGCAAGCGCGTTGCACATCGATAAGTCGCTGCAGAGCATCGCTGCTCCATTCCTGATGCGAAAGTTCCGCACAAGCAAGCAGCATCGCGGAGAGTACGGCACCGCCCACGGCCGGAGCGGGATTGCTTGCGATAGTCCAGGATTCGATTGGCACGCAAAGTGAGGGCCTTTCAATCGCCTCATACAAGCGCAGGTCGTCCATCGTCAGTGCGCCACCTGCGTCGCGGACGTGCGCCGACATTGCATTGGCGATGTCGCCTTCGTAAAAAATTCGTCCGCCTTCTTCGGCGATCGCTGTGAGTGAATCGGCCAGGTGAGGAATGTTGATCTGGCTTGCCGCCGGGAGCAATTCACGCTTGCTGTTGTGCAATGCGAAAAAGCCATCATCACTTCGTCCAAATATGGGTTCGCCGGAGTAGCCAAGATAGTAATGACAGGCGGACGGCAGCGGAAAGCCGTCCTTAATCGCAGCGATTGTGGGTGCGAATAAATCCTCCCACTGGGAATTTCCAAACAACTGCCAGGCGCGCTCCAGTGCCTTCAAAGCGCCAGGCACCGCGACCGAACCTGGTCCAACAAGCGTCTTAATGCCGCCGCCGTATGTGAGTGTGAGCTCTTCAGCGCCACGGCCTAATTCTTTGTCGTCGAGCCCGATGCCGGGAATAGCGGTGTTGCCGTCGATAGTGACCGGCTCGCCGTCCGCCGGCCAAACGGTCACGTAAGCACTGCCCGCGAGCGCACAAACACCGGGTTCGGTATTCATAGTCAGAAGCGCGGCAGCGAGCGCGCAATCTACGGCGTTACCGCCCTTGTCGGCAACGTACTCGGCCGCTCTGGCGGCAAGCTCAGAGGTGGTTGCTACGCCGACCTGAGTTGCTTTCAAAAATGAATTACCGAGCGAATGCTCTTGCCTTCGTGCATCAGATCAAATGCCCGGTTGATGTCCTCGAGCGGCATCGTATAGGTGATGAAATCATCGATATTGATTTCATCGTTCATGTATTGATCAACCATGCCTGGCAGCTGCGTGCGACCGCGACATCCGCCGAACGCCGTGCCGCGCCATACGCGTCCCGTTACCAATTGAAACGGTCGAGTCGAGATTTCCTTGCCCGAGCCGGCGACACCGACGATGATTGATTCACCCCAGCCTTTGTGACAGCACTCCAGTGCTGCACGCATGAGGTCCACATTGCCCACACATTCAAACGAGTAGTCGACGCCGCCGTCCGTCATGTCAACAATCACGTCCTGAATAGGGCCGCTATGGTCTTTCGGGTTTACGGTATCCGTTGCACCGAACTGTGTGGCCAGTTCAAATTTGTCGGCATTGATGTCGATCGCAATGATGCGACCGGCTTTTGCCATTTGGGCGCCCTGAATGGCACTGAGGCCAACACCACCAAGACCAAATACAGCGACAGTCTCGCCTGGCTGAACCTTAGCGGTGTTAAGTACTGCGCCTATTCCGGTGGTGATGCCGCAGCCGAGCAGGCAAACTTTCTCCAGCGGCGCTTCCTTGCTGATCTTAGCCACCGAAATTTCCGGTAAAACTGTGTATTCGCTGAACGTTGACGTGCCCATGTAGTGGTAGATCGTTTTGCCGTTCAGCGAAAAGCGCGATGTGCCATCGGGCATCAGTCCCTGACCCTGTGTGACACGAATCGCCTGGCAAAGATTGGTCTTTCCCGATGTACAGAAATTGCATTCGCCACATTCGGGTGTGTACAGCGGAATGACATGATCGCCAACCTGAACTGAGGTAACGCCTTCGCCTATTTCCTCAACAATCGCGCCGCCTTCATGGCCGAGTACGGCAGGAAAAATTCCCTCGGGATCGTCGCCCGACAAGGTAAACGCGTCTGTATGACAAACACCGCTCGCGACGTTGCGCAGCAGAACTTCACCTGCTTTCGGTCCGTCGAGGTCGATGGTTTCAATTTCCAGTGGTTTGCCCGCTTCCCAGGCTACTGCAGCACGTGTCTTCATCGCGATCTTGCTCCGTTCGTGTTTTTAAGTTTCTCAGCTGGCGCTGATATTCGCACGATTGACCGACCGCGGACAACGCGGCTGCGCTTGCTCAGGCTCGCCAGTGTCCTGTAAAACAGGAAATGAATTGCCCGACGGGCGCTGCAGACGAAAATGATGAATCTGGACGAGCTTCGAAGCGAACTTTCCACGGTAGACCGACAACTGGTCGAGCTGATTGCCGAACGCCAGCGCCTGGTCGGTGAAATAGGGCGCAATAAGCAATCTACAGGTACCGGAACGCGCGACTATGCGCGTGAAAAGGACGTGCTGGATATGGGGCGCTCGCAGGCTGAAGCGCTGGGTCTGGACCCGGAATTGGCCGAAAACGTCTTGCGCGAATTGATTCGTTCTTCGTTGGCCAGCCAGGAGCGCGACCGGGTTATTTCGGAAGGTAAAGGAGACGGTCGCAGCGTGCTGGTTATTGGTGGTGCGGGCAAGATGGGCCGTTGGTTTGCGGAGTTTTTCGCGTCGCAGGGTTTTGCGACCACCATCGCGGACAAAGGTGTCGAGGACGGAGCGGCCAGCTTCAACAACTGGACCGACGCGGGAATCGACTTCGACGTCATCGTCGTTGCCACGCCACTCGGTATTTCAGGTCGCATCCTGGCGCAACTGGCAGTCCTGAAACCGAAAGGCCTGATTTTCGATATTGGCTCTTTAAAGACGCCGCTTATTGATGGTCTACGTAAGCTGGCTGCCGCAGGTTGTCGGGTTGTTTCTTTGCATCCGATGTACGGCCCGAATACCCGACTGTTATCAGGCCGCCACCTGATCTTCATGGATGCGGGCAGCGCAGAGGCGATGGCGGATGCCAAAGAGCTGTTTTCCGCAACCATGGTTGAGCAAATAGACATGAGTCTGGATGACCATGATCGCCTCATCGCTTACGTACTGGGCTTGTCGCATGCGCTGAATATCGCGTTTTTTACGGCGCTTGCCGAAAGCGGCGAGGCAGCGCCGAAACTCGCGCAGATGTCGTCGACAACCTTCGACGCACAGTTACTCGTGTCGGCGGCGGTCGCGCAAGATAACCCGCGCATGTACTTCGAGATCCAGAGCCTGAATAAATTCGGGCTCGATCCGCTCGATGCCCTGTGCGAGGCGTCAGCGCGGATACGCGATGTCGTCGCGCGCGGCGACGAGGATGGTTTTGTTGATCTGATGAAAAAGGGGCAAGAGTACATTGCAACTCGTGGCTAGCAGGTTTGTACATCCGGGGTTGGCATTCCTGAGTTTGGCGATAGTCGTCGCATGTTCGCCGGAAGCGCCTGTCGAAGAGGTAGCGCCGCCCGAACCGGTCGTGGTGTATACGGCTTACGACGACAAGACCTACTTGCCGACTCTGTTCAATGAGTTTACGCAGGACACTGGCATCATCGTCATCGTTCGCAACGGCTCTGTGCCGGAAATTGTGGACGATGTCATCGGTGATCGCGTTGCACCGCCCGCGGACATGCTGATTACACCGTCTGTTGCCGGTGTGTGGCGCGTGGCGGAAGAGGGTGAGCTGCGACCAAACTACTCCGCCGTCGTTGCGGCCAATGTGCCGAGCTGGCTGCGGGACCCGGACAAGTTCTGGCTAGCCCTGAGCTATCAGAAAGCGGTGCTTGTATACGACGCGGAGGTTTTTGCGGCCGGTGAATTGTCTTCGTATGAAGACCTGGCAGCGGAGAAATTTCGCCGCAAGGTCTGCCTCACCTCATCTGAGCACGCAATCAATCGCGCGGTAATAGCAATGCTGATGAGCAAGCTCGGCTCGCGCAATGCCGAGTTAGCCGTTCGTAGCTGGGTCGCAAACCTGGCCCAGCCGGTGTTTGCCAGCGAGGAGCAGTTATTGCAGGCATTGGCAGCGGGAGATTGTGCTGTTGGTATCGTAAGCAGCAGCGCCGCGGCAACGATATCCGACGCCAGTTTGCAGGTACACACACCCGTTGAGACCTATGTTGATATAGAAGCCGTGGGGGTTACGCGTCACGCACGCAATCCGGATGCGGCGATGGCTCTCGTGGACTGGATGTTGCAGAAGGACGCACAGATGCGCCATGCGGCGCAAACCTCCTCATTTCCAGTCCTTCCAGAGGCAAAAGGTGATCACAACATCGTCACGGTCGCGTCCGGACAAGTTGCAGCAGCGAAGTTGGCGGAGCGCGCTCGATATCGCTAGCTAGCGACCTTTCTGGCTGCGGCTCATCAGGATCAGAAACAAGGGAACGCCGATGGCGGCGGTCAACGCGCCTACAGGGAGTTGTCGAGGAGCCATTATGGTGCGCGCGAGAGTGTCTGCGATGACCAGCAGGCAGCCACCCGCCAGTGCGGACGCAGGAATGACAATGCGATGATCGCTACCGGATGCCAGTCGGACAAGATGCGGTACGACCAGCCCAATAAAGCCGATGACGCCAACTGTAGTGACCGACAATGCGGTCGCAAGTGATGCTGCTGCAAATACGAGGTAGCGAAAGCCGGTGACCGGCAAACCAAGGATCTGGGCCTGCAGCTCGCCGCGAGACAGCACATTCAGGTGTCGTGCGGCCAGCATGCCCGATACCGTGAGGACGCATAGTGTGATCAGGCTGCGCGCGGGATCGAGTGCGTAGCTCAGGTCACCCATAAGCCAGAACAGCATGCCGCGCAAATTGCTGTCAGGACTCAAAGCCAATAACAAAGTGGTGGCTGCGCTGAAGCCCGCCGCAAGTACAACGCCAGTGAGTAAAAGTTTGGCCGGCGCCCAACTACCCGTGCCGCGCGCAATCGAGAACACCAAAAGAGTGGCCGCCATTGCGCCGCCGAAGGCTGCGAGGTCGACAACCAAACTGCTCATACCGAGAATCATCGCGAGTAAGGCCGCGACCGCTGCACCGCCGGATGTTCCCAATATGTACGGTTCTGCGAGCGGATTGCGCAGTAATACCTGCATCAGAACGCCTGCGACAGCGAGCAGGCCGCCAATGGCAAACGCCGTCAGGGCCCGCGACAGTCGTAATTGCAACACGTTCTGAATAATTTCGTCGTCGCCATCGCCGCCGAAAATTTCCGCGATACCGATGTCCGCGCTACCGGATACCAATGCGACTAACAGTGCTGCGCCAGCAGCAATGGTCAGTCCAGCCAGCAAGGCGGCAGGTCGCCCGGTGATAAACATGATTCTCCAATTTGAGGCCCGTCGTTTACGACAGGGAATGTTTAGGCTAATCAATGCGCGTGATTGGTGTAAAGTAAAAGTCAGTAAAGGCTTAAGTATCGGTTGCCATGAGCAACGACTGGATAGACGACGAGGGGTTTCGTGCCAACGTCGGCATCATCCTTACGGATGATGCGGGCAAGTTGCTGCTGGGCGGCCGCGTCAGCAATAAAGGCTGGCAGTTTCCGCAAGGCGGGATGCTGGTTGGCGAAGATCCGACTGCCGCCATGTATCGTGAATTGCGCGAAGAAGTTGGCCTCGAGCAGCAGGATGTCGAACTTCTCGGCGTTACCGAGGACTGGATTCGTTATCGTTTGCCCGACAAATTCGTGCGTCGTCACAGCAAGCCCCTTTGTATCGGTCAAAAGCAGCGTTGGTTTATGCTGCGGATTAATTGTGGCAGCGACAAACTGCGCTTTGATTTGGGCGAGGCGGCCGAATTTGATCGGGTTCGTTGGGTTGACTACTGGCGGCCGGTGAATGAGGTGATTTATTTCAAGCGGCGCGTGTATGCGCAGGCGCTGCACGAATTAGGTGCCGCTTACCCACACGAGATGCCGCCACGCCCGCGCTGGTGGCCCAGACGCTGGCACTCTGTATTCGACAAGGATATCGGCTGCTCTAGTAAGGTTTGACGACAGCCAGCAATACGATCGCAATCAAAAATACAGTAGGGATCTCGTTAAACCAGCGCAGCCATTGCGTGTCCTGAGAAGGGCTGCCGGTCCGCAATCGGGTGATCCAGACGTAGCAGCGGTAATGAAAAGCGATAAGACCGGCGAGTAGCGCGAGCTTGGTTCGAAACCAGCCTATTTCCAACAGCCCGGGATTGATAAGCAACAGCCATAACCCCAGAACAGCAGTCACGATCGCGCCGATGGTCATGATCGCGAACAGACGTACTTCCATGATTGTGAAGCGGTCCCGACTCGCGGAATCAGTTGCGGTGGTGTGATAAATGAACAGGCGCGGCAGGTAAAATAAGCCGGCGAACCAGGTCACCATGAACACGACGTGCAGGCCCTTGAGCCAGAGATAATATGCTGCCATCCCAATATCATGCCTAAACCTGTGAAACTCGTCACGTATGTGGAGCATCTTCGTGGCTCGCTGCACTTCTCACTGGCTGTAGCGCCGCGTAACATAACGTCTTTGCGCTCATAGAGAGAATTTGTGTCCAGACACTCGCCATTTCATTCCCACAGCCGCGGACGCGTCATTACGACGCGCGTCCTTATCGGTGTAATGATTTTGGTCTGTGCGTATCTGGTATATGAATTCGGCAGAATTCAGGCGAACTACAACATCGTCGATGCCGGGCGTGAGCGACAACAATACGTAGATCGCATTGCCGTGCTGGATGCGCAGATAGTTGCGCTGAAAGAAAGTACTGCGCAACTGGAGACGAATCGCGATATCGATCGCTCCGCGTACAAGGACGTCGAAACGAGTCTCGTTACGTTGCAATCGAAGATTCAGGAGCAAACTAACGAAATCGCGTTTTACCGTGGCATCGTTTCTCCGGCGGACGGCGTTGCAGGCCTGCGAGTGCAGGACCTTCGCCTGACCCGTGCCGGCACCGAGCGAGCGTTTATGGTTCGGTTGGTGCTGGTGCAGTCACTCAAGCACGATCGAACAGTATCCGGCGATGTTGGCCTAATCGTCGAAGGGGTGCAGGATGGCAACGATGTCAGCTACCCTTACTCGCAATTGTTGGGCGAAGAGACAGACAGCAGTTGGCCTTTCAAGTTTCGCTACTTTCAGGATTTTGATCGCCAGATCATATTGCCTGACGGGTTTACACCCGAAAATATCAAGATCGAAGTGCGGTCAAAGACGCGCTCGATCTCCAGTATTGAAGAAAGTTATTCCTGGACGACGAGTCCAGGCTAATGCAGGAGCATTAAATGTTTAACAAGAAGCAACGCAGGCACACAGGAGTCGATACGCTAGTAGGTCCGAACTCCAGATTAGACGGCGATCTCAATTTTGAAGGCGGTTGTCACGTCGACGGCACTGTTAAAGGCAATGTCAGCGCCGATACCCAAAGCGACTCCGCGCTAAGCGTTAGCGAGGAAGGCACCGTTGAAGGTGGTGTCACAGTGCCTTATGTCGTGCTGCATGGCATCGTGCGCGGTGATGTGTTCGCGACGAAGCGCGTAGAACTGGGGCCTACGGCCCGAGTTATCGGCAACGTTTATTACAATCTCATCGAAATGGCCATCGGCGCCGAAATTAACGGTAAACTAGTACATCAGCCTGAAGGTCAGGTGGCTTTGCTGGAACAGACCACTCGTATCGATGAGTCAGCCGCCTTAGCCGCAGAATCGTAAGCCAGAGAGTTAATTGATAATGAATTCGCAAACCCCAGTCATTGGCAGCAGCGCACCGCCACCACCCATCGTCTTCACTGATGCTGCAGCGCATAAAGTCGGTGAGTTGATCGAGGAGGAAGACAACCAGGAGCTTAAGCTGCGGGTGTTCATATCCGGCGGCGGTTGTTCAGGTTTTCAATATGGATTCACGTTCGACGAAAAAATCGAGGACGGCGACAGTCAGGTTGAGAATCAGGGCGTCACGCTGGTGATTGATCCGATGAGTGTTCAGTATCTGATGGGCGCTGAGATTGATTACAAAGAAGACCTGCAGGGTGCGCAATTTATTATCCGTAATCCAAACGCGGCAACGACTTGCGGCTGTGGTTCCTCCTTTACCGTCTGATTCTTCCGCCGAGGTCATTGCAGCAGTAGACCTCGGTTCCAATAGTTTTCATATGATCGTCGGCGAACTGCGGCACGGGCAGATCGTGATTCTCGATCGCCTGCGCGAAACGGTGCGTCTCGCAGAGGGTCTCTCTGATTCCGGCGAAATATCCGCCGACGCCCGCGGTCGGGCGATCGACTGCCTGTCTCGTTTTGGCGAGCGCTTGCGAGACATGCGCGCTGGGAGCGTACGCGCTGCCGGCACCAGCACCTTGCGTCGCGCGCGCGAAGAGTCCGGGTTCATGGCGGACGCGGAGGCAGCGCTTGGGCATCCCATCGAAGTCATTTCTGGCCAGGAAGAAGCACGCCTGATCTACGGCGGTGTCATTAGCAGCTTGCCGCGCAATGCAGGTAAGCGGTTGGTGATGGATATCGGCGGTGGTAGTACGGAATTAATTCTGGGCGAGGGCTTGCAGCCGAAACGGCTCGAGAGCCTGCATCTTGGTTGTG
>CAYWYT010000033.1:0-14835 GCA_964462665.1 uncultured Woeseiaceae bacterium
GCACCGGCAGTGGCGCCATTGCGGTCGCTATCGCCAGCGAGCGACCCGGATGCGACGTGACGGCTGTTGATGCAAGCGCCGAAGCGCTGTTAATCGCGCAACAAAATGTACGCCAACTGGACTTGCACAACGTGAGCTGTCTACAAGGCGACTGGACCGCTCCGGTGGCTGATCGGACTTTCAATATCATCGTCTCCAATCCTCCCTATGTTGCGGATGGTGACGCGGCGCTCGAGGCCCTGCAGGCCGAGCCAAATATGGCGCTGGTGTCCGGTGGAGACGGTCTCGACTCAATACGTCAGCTCGCGCGGGACTGCCAATCGATCATCGCGAACGACGGTCTACTTATTCTCGAGCACGGCAACGAGCAACAGGCGGCGGTTGCCGAGATTCTTGCAAACAATAGTTGGCGTGACATAGCGTGCGTTGACGATTACGCTGGCAAGCCACGAATGACTTCCGCCAGACCTAAAGCGAGTAGAAATGATCACAATTAAGACCAATCACGGCGATATCTCTGTTGAACTAATGGATGAGAAAGCACCAATTTCCTGCGAAAATTTCCGCCAGTACGTGACCGATGGACATTTCGACGACACAGTTTTTCATCGTGTTATCCCGAATTTCATGATTCAGGGTGGTGGCATGGATGCCAGCATGAACAGCAAGGCAACGCGCGATCCAATCAAAAACGAAGCAGACAATGGCGAAACCAATTTGCGCGGCACATTGGCGATGGCACGCACCGGCGTTGTCGACAGTGCGACGTCGCAGTTCTTCATCAACCTGAACGACAACGACTTCCTGAATCATGGTGATCGTGATTTCGGTTACGCAGTGTTCGCCAAAGTCACCGCTGGCATGGACGTTGTTGACGCTATTGCTGGTGTTGCTACCGGCAGCGTCGCCGGCCACCAGGATGTACCGCTGGACACAGTTACCATCGTGGAAGTCACGATCGACTAGTGACTCGTCACGCTCGTCATATCGCTCTTGCACAGGTCGGTGAAGCCGGCCAGCAGCGGCTATCAGATTCGAGCGTTCTGATGATCGGTGTCGGCGGGATCGGTTGCGCCGCTGCGAGCTATTTAGCGTCCAGCGGCGTTGGCCACATCATCCTGAACGACTTCGATACTGTCGACGAGACCAATCTCGGCAGACAAGTTCTGTTCGCTCCGGACGACGTCGGCAAATCGAAGGCCGCTACTGCTGCTGCGCGACTCTCTGCACTTAATCCGGACGTTTGCATATCGATTTTGGATGAACGCCTCGACGCCACGGCACTGGCAACGACCATCGCCGGCGTAGACGTAGTTCTCGATGGTAGCGACAACTTCGCCACACGATTTCTGGTGAATGATGCCTGTGTGCGTGGTGATTGCTGTCTGGTGTCCGGATCCGCAATACGGCTTGAAGGTCAGATCGCGGTATTTGGTCCGGACTACAACGATTCGCCCTGCTACCGCTGTCTGTACGAAGATGCCGACGAGTCTCTCGAGAATTGTGCCGGCAACGGTGTGCTGGCAGCAGTGCCCGGTGTCATTGGCACCATGATGGCGGTTGAAGCGCTCAAGCACCTGGCAGGAATAAGCTCCCCGCGCGGCCAGTTACAACTTTACGATGCCGGCAGTGGCGGCTTTCGTTCGGTGACCATCGCAAAACGGGAGGGTTGCCCCGCTTGCTGACGGGATTGTTACAGCTTGATCCTGAGTACGATCGGCCCGATTAGGGCTTCGGGCAAATTGCCCTCGCGACTAAAACGACCCCAGTGACTGTTGGCGACGAACAAGAACTCGTCACCCACTATCGTTCCCAGAGTCGGTTCATCAAATTCCGGCAGGTTTCTGGCCAGGACGCGCGTGCTGCTAACGGACAGCCCGTCTTCACCCAGCGAGAACGCAACCACCCGGTTCGGGCGAATGCCATTCTGAATCGCGATTAGCTCGTTGCCATAACGATACAAGCCGTCAATGCCAAACAGGTTTGTGTTTTCAACAGCATTCACGCGTTGCACCGAATAGTCGGCCAGGGACACGCGAAACAAGCCACCGACGTAGTCGGCTACATAGAGATACTCACCGCTGTTATCGAGAACGAGGCCTTGCATGGATCGCAACGTGCCCGGCGCGATGACCTGCGTGAACTCGTTCTTATCCACTGTGTAGCGATACAGAGCGCCGGTCAGGCTTTCGGTCGCATAGATCGTATTGTCATCGGCGAAAACGAGATCGCCCAGGACCATCGACGCATCTTGCTTGGGCAGCACAGCCCGAACCGTCATTTCGCCCGATTCGAGATCCACACGAAACAGTCCAGTTGATCCGATGCTCTCGGCATCGACGTTCGCGTATTCCGGAACGGCAGCACTGACATACCAAAGACCGCCGGCGGGACCCATACGCATGCCAAACACACTCCAATGCCCTGCCGTGTCAGGACTGCTAATTGTTGCCGATTGACTGCCTAGCCGCTCGATGAAGCCGTGTCGAATACTGCCGAGCAACAGATCACCGCCATAGGCCGCAATGCCCTCAGGAACGAAATCGCCCGCCGGGTGGGTGAACGCAACCGTTGCGTCGCCTATTGGCGCATTCAATGACTGCACTGCTGCGTCGTAAGCCGGCCATTCCGGCTGTGACTGCAGCGCCGCCAGGTCTTCTATGTCAGCGACTCCGTAGTCGACACCAGAGTCCACAAGACCCTGCAATATCTCCAGAGAGCCGGCAGGGTCCTCGATAAGAGCTTTCGCAAAAGCAAGGTTGAACAGTGCGCCCGGGTAACCAGGCCTGGCTTCCAGTGCTTTGCTTGCGGCAACCTGCATCGCGGCAAAATCCCGCACCTGGTAGGCCACAATCATCTCCTCGCGAGCATCCGCGTAGGCATCGGCAAGTGATTGACTAGAGAATAGAAAAAGAAGGAAAAAAGGTAAAGCTTTCCTAAGCAACATCGGCAGCATTTGGTTCATATCCTAGATTCGGCATAAGCCACTTCTCGGCTTCGACACGGCTAATTCCGTTTCGTTTTGCGTACGACGCCAACTGATCACTGTCGATCTTGCCAACGGCAAAGTAGCGGGCGTCCGGATGTGAAAAATAGAATCCGCTGACCGCCGCTGTTGGATACATCGCGTACGACTCCGTCAATTGTAATCCTATACTCGCTTCAACATCGAGCAACTCCCAGAGTTTCCCCTTCTCCGTGTGATCCGGGCATGCCGGGTATCCCGGGGCGGGCCGGATACCTGTGTAGGTTTCGCGAATCAGTTCTGTGTTCGACAATCGCTCTTTCGGTGCATATCCCCAATACTCCTGTCGCACGCGCGCATGCAGATACTCTGCAGTGGCTTCTGCCAGGCGATCGGCCAGCGCTTTGAGAATGATCGAGCTGTAATCGTCGTGCTCAGCTTCGAAACGTGCCACATGTTCTTCTATTCCGATACCGGCAGTGACCGCAAACGAGCCGATGTAATCTGCCTTGCCGCTGTCCGCCGGTGCCACGTAGTCCGCGAGACAGTTCTGCGGCTGGTTCGACGGTTTGGCGCGCTGTTGACGCAGATGGCAAAGACGCATGACGACGTCCTCACGATTTTCGTTGGCGTACACCAAGAGATCATCGTGGCCGTCCGAGTTCGCCGGATGAAAGCCGAAAACCGCCTTCGCCTGCAGCCATTTTTCGTCAATGATGCGATCCAGCATTTCTGTCGCATCCGCATACAGTGAACTCGCCGCATCTCCGACGATCGCGTCACTCAGGATATTCGGAAACTTGCCGTGGAATTCCCAGGCGTTGAAAAACGGCATCCAGTCAATATAGTTACGCAGCTCATCCAGATTGATATCTTTGAGAATACGTTTGCCGCTAAACGTCGGCACAGGTGGTACGTAGCTCGCCCAATCGCATTTGTGGCGACGTTGCCGCGCTGCCGCTATCGATAACTGCGGCGAAAGGCGTTTCTTCTTTGAATGTTGCTCACGCCGACGTTCGTTATCCTTGCGCGCTTTGTCCACCAGAGCCACTTTCGTATCCGGTTGGATCAGCGCTTGCGCAACGCCCACAGACCGCGACGCATCTTTGACATAGATAACCGGACCTTCGTACTTGGGCTCGATCTTTACCGCGGTATGCGCGGGCGACGTTGTTGCACCGCCAATCAGAAGTGGCAATTCGAAATTCTGTCGCTGCATTTCACTGGCAACGTGCACCATCTCATCAAGCGACGGCGTAATCAGCCCGGAAAGCCCGATGATCTCTGCGCCTTCGCGACGGGCTGCCTCGAGAATCTTCTCGCATGACACCATCACACCCAGGTCGATGACTTCGAAGTTATTGCATTGCAGCACCACGCCGACGATGTTCTTGCCTATATCGTGAACATCGCCTTTCACGGTCGCCATAACAATCTTGCCATTACTCTTGATCTTGCCGCCCTGCTCTTCTTCGATAAATGGCACGAGGTGACTAACCGCTTTTTTCATGACACGGGCTGACTTCACGACCTGCGGTAAGAACATCTTGCCGTCGCCGAATAAGTCGCCGACGACATTCATGCCGGCCATGAGCGGGCCTTCGATTACTGCTAGTGGCCGCTCGGCACCTTGCCGAGCCTCTTCCGCATCCGCGACGACGTACTCGTCGATACCGTTAACCAACGCATGCTCTAAACGTTTATCCACCGGCAGTTCACGCCAGCTTAGATCTTGCGCACGCGCCTTCGCTCCTGAAGCCTTGCCCTTGTATTCCTCGGCCACATCCAACAATCGTTCGGTTGCGTCATCGCGACGGAAAAGTACGACGTCTTCAACGGCATCGCGAAGGTTCTCTGGCAGATCTGCGTAGATTGCAAGCTGACCGGCGTTGACGATGCCCATATCCATGCCGGCGCGAATCGCGTGATACAAAAATACGGAATGAATCGCCTCACGCACGAGATTGTTGCCGCGAAACGAAAACGACACATTGCTAACGCCGCCGCTGACCAACACGTCCGGCAGCTCGGCCTTAATACGTTGCGTCGCTTCGATGAAATCCAGGCCGTATCTCGAATGTTCTTCGATTCCGGTCGCAACCGCGAAAATATTCGGATCAAAGATAATATCTGAGGCGTCGAAGCCAACAATTTCTGTGAGAATTTTGTAACAGCGTTTGCAGATCTCGACTTTGCGATCGACCGTGTCGGCCTGACCGTCTTCGTCAAATGCCATAACAATTACGGCGGCACCGTAGTCGCGTACCAGGCGCGCCTGCTCGATAAACGACTCTTCGCCTTCCTTGAGACTGATCGAATTAACGATTGCCTTGCCTTGTACGCACTTCAAGCCTGCTTCAATAACAGACCACTTCGACGAGTCGATCATGATTGGCAAACGCGACACGTCAGGCTCCGAAGCGATCAGGCTGAGGAACGTCTCCATCGCCTTCTCGGAGTCGAGCATGCCCTCATCCATGTTGACGTCGATAATCTGTGCGCCGTTGGCGACCTGGTCTCTGGCGATCTGCACGGCGGCCGCATAGTCGTCCGCCTCGATCAGGCGCCTGAATACTGCCGAGCCCGTGACGTTGCAGCGCTCACCAACGTTAACGAACAAGTCATCCGGACCAATGTTGAGCGGCTCTAGGCCTGCAACGCGGCAACGCACCGGCGGCTCTACGACGGTTCGTGGAGCAACTCCGGACACAACTTCTTTCAATGCACGGATGTGCTCCGGACGCGTGCCGCAACATCCGCCGATCATATTGACGAAACCGCTTTCGGCAAATTCGCCGACAACAGCGGCCATTTGCTCGGGCGTTTCATCGTACTCGCCAAATTCGTTCGGTAGTCCTGCGTTCGGATGTGCACTGACACGCGTATCTGCAACGCGCGCGAGTTCATTGACGTATGGACGAAGCTCCTGTGCGCCCAACGCACAATTGAAACCAACCATGAACGGGTTCGCGTGCCGTACCGAATTCCAGAACGCCTCACCCGTCTGCCCGGACAGGGTTCGTCCCGAGGCATCGGTAATTGTGCCGGATATCATGACCGGAACTTCAAGGCCCGCGGCTTCGAAGCCTCGTTTGATCGCGAAAATCGCTGCCTTGGCATTCAGCGTGTCGAAAATGGTTTCGACCATCAGGAAATCAACGCCGCCTTCAAGCAAAGCAACAACAGACTCTTCATAGGTCCGCACGAGATCTGCGAAGTAGATGTTTCGATACCCCGGATCGTTCACGTCCGGAGAAATCGATGCGGTGCGATTGGTCGGACCAAGAACACCCGCTACGTAGCGCGGCTCACCGACTTTCGCCGCATGCGCGTCTGCACACTCGCGCGCCAGACGCGCCGCCGACAGATTTAACTCCACGACCAGCGACTCCATGCCGTAGTCACCCATGGATGGCGCGTTGGCATTGAACGTATTGGTTTCAATAATATCTGCGCCGGCATCCAGAAATTGTCGATGTATCTCCTGAATCACCTGCGGCCGCGTTAGGGTTAGCAAATCATTGTTACCGCGGACGTCGCTGCCCCAGTCGGCAAAACGATCGCCGCGATAGTCCTCCTCACGGAGCTCGTATCCCTGGATCATCGTGCCCATGGCACCGTCTAGCAGAAGAATGCGTTGCTCGAGTGAATCGAATAAAGAGGTGATGCGTTTTTGACGATCGTTTTGCATTTTTTCTCAGGCTGCGGCTTGGCTTTGACGGACACCGAGCGCATGGCAGATTGCGTATGTCAGCTCGGATCGATTTAGCGTGTAAAAGTGAAAGTCACTGAGGCCTTCAGCCTGCAGTGTGTGTACCTGATCGATCGCCACGCTGGCAGCAATCATCTGGCGGGTTTCTGCGTCGTCTTCCAGCCCTGCAAAGCGCTCTTGCAGCCATATCGGTACGCTTGCGCCACAGCGGGCTGCGAATCGTTCCAGTTGTGGAAAACGTGTAATTGGCAATATGCCGGGCACAATTGCTGACTCGATTCCGGCCGCAGCCGCGAGATCGCGGAAGCGCAAGAACACGTCTACGTCGAAGAAAAACTGCGTGATCGCACGTGATGCACCGGCATCTAACTTGCGTTTAAGGTTGTCCAAATCGAACAATGGATTCGGTGCTTCGGGATGCATCTCGGGATATGCGGCTACGGAAATATCGAAATCGGCCACTCGCTTCAGCCCGGCAACCAGATCTGCAGCATATGCGTAGCCGTCGGGGTGCGGCGCGTAAGCATCGCTTCCCGGTACCGCGTCACCACGCAGGGCAACCAGGTGGCGGACACCCATATCCCAGTAGGCGCGCGCGATGTCGTCGATCTCGCCTCGCGGCGCGCCCACACAAGTCAAATGTGGCGCAGCGGTAAGGTCTGTCTCATTTACAATCCGTGCAACCGCGTTGTGCGTGCGCTCACGGGTAGAACCATCGGCGCCGTACGTGACTGAAACGAAGCGCGGTCCAAGTCCTGCGAGCCGCTCGATTGAACGCCACAGGACTTCTTCCATCTGCTCGTTGTGTGGCGGGAAAAATTCGAACGACACATCAACTGCGCACGTCATGCTGCCACCGACTTACCGCTGCTCAGGGTGGCAACCGCAAGCAGCCAACGCGGTTGTTTGCCTGGAATGCATCGTGGCGGCGCCAGCCTGAGATTGGCAGTTCGGCACCAGATCGTTAGTTGCTCTTGCAGTTTCTCAACATCGCCGGAATCGGACTGACCCAGGACCAGCAATCGACCGCCCGGTTTCAAGAGACGGCGCGCCTCGCTGATTGCAGTCATCGGCCTCTTGGCACCGCCCAGGACATCGTCGAGAACAACCGTATCGAACTCACCGTCCGCGAACGGCAGGTCATACATATCACCTTTGCGCAGGCTGCAATTCTCGACGCCCGCGAGCAACAACTCTGCACGTGCAAGTTGTCTTGCGTCCGAATCGATGTCGACGCCAACCGCACGCTGCGCGCGCGAACCGAGAAGCTTAAGAATTCGTCCCTGGCCGCTACCTATATCGAGCAAGTCTCCCAGCGGCATCGATACCGTTAGTTCGATCAACGCGCTGTGCAAGTGACGAGCTGCGTCATCGTCTCGTTCAGGCACCGCAGCACCCTGTGCGGCACGCAGTTCACACAGCCGTGCAAAGTCACGTTCGAATTGCAGCTCTTCGGTCGGCAATAGACTGAACAAACGACGTCGCTGTGCAGCGCGTTCGCTACTCAGCGGTACGCGGTAGTAGACGAAGTGCCCGTCGCGGAATCGTTCCAGCAGGTCAGCACCACACAGTTGTTTGAGATGCTGCGATATCCGGGGCTGGCTCTGACTCATGACTTCGGTCAACTCGGAAACAGTCGCCTCGCCGCGAACGCACAACGCTAACAGGCGCAATCGCACCGGATCGGCAAGTGCCTTCAAATGGGTGATCAGATTGTCTGTGCTTTCATGCATTGTATAAATATATAAGAATTTCTTTATATTTAAGAAGAAATAGCTTAGCACGTAACCTTCAAGAGACAAACCGTACAGACTGAGAGAACCGAATTGAGCATGATATTCTCTCGCGTTCCATGGCTCCCAGGACGTAGCACACGATTATGACGAAGACTCTGAGTACCCTCACAACCGCTGTGCTTGTTTTGTCGGTGGTTGCTTGCAGCTCCCCGGTTGAGGAAGAGACAACACTCAGCCCGATCCATATTATTTCTTCTTTCGGCGAGGCCGGCTCCTCGTCTCAGACGATCCGCATCCTGGCACCGAAGATTGAAGAGTATTTCGATCGTCCCGTGGAAATTCACTATAGCGAGGTAGGTAAAGGGGGCAACATTGGTCCGCAAACGGCGGCGAATGCGCCAGAGGATCAATTAACACTGTTTGTAGGCTCGGTGGGTAACATCGCCCTGCTGCCAAACATCCTGACCAGCTACGAAGTTGACCCATTAGAGGACTTCCACGCTGTTACGCACTTAACTGTCACGCCGGATGTTCTTATCGCAAATGCGGAGCTCGGTGTTAGCACGCTAGATGAACTCATTGCCTACGCTAACGAGCGTGGCGAGCCGCTCAGCTATTCCCACATTGCACAGTTCAGCATTCACCGCATGGAGTTCGTGGAAATATTGAATGCGTTAGGCGTGGAAGCGAACAACGACGATTCCATTCGCGGCTCTGCAAGGGCCATGCAAGCAGTCGCCAATGGGTCGATCGATTTGGCGATGACGACAGCGCCTTACGTTGCACCGTTGGTGGAGGCCGGCTCGGTCGTGCCACTTGCCGTGGCGAATGAAACTCGACTGCCAGCATATCCGGACGTGCCAACTATGAAAGAGAGCGGCATACCGATCGAACATGGCTCATGGGCTGGGGCGTTTGTCCCCGCTGCAACCTCGGCGCAAGACACTGAGCAGATGTTTCGCGCGTTGCAACACGCGTTAACTGACGAAAATGTTGTCGCCCAGTTAGCGGCGTTAGGAATGATTGCGGCACCCAGCGACTCACCAGAAGCGTTTACGAGTTACATTAGAGAAGAGACCGCGAGGCTCGGAGCGGTAGCTAAGACCTACGGAATCAGGGAAGAGTAAAACTACGTACGAATGTCCCTCCCAGGTAATTCACTGATTCAAGCGTGCTCCCTGTCGAAATGCGCGCGTGTTCGATTGGCGAACGCAACCAGGGACAACATGACGGGTACCTCGACCAGTACGCCGACCACCGTGGCCAGCGCGGCGCCGGAATTCAGGCCAAACAAACTAATCGCAACCGCAACAGCTAGTTCGAAGAAGTTTGAGGTGCCGATCAATGCGGCGGGTGCGGCAGTATTGAATGGCACGCGCCACAGATATCCCCATAAGTAAGCTATGGCGAAAATTCCGTAGCTTTGAATCAGAAGCGGAACAGCAATTAGTGCGATCACCAAGGGTCTGTCGATTATCGTCTGCGCCTGAAAGCCGAATAACAAAACGACCGTGGCGAGAAGGCCCATGATTGAGAAGGGCTTTACCTTTCCGGTGAAGTCCGCAATTTTCTCATGGTTTCCGGCACTGTCCATTAGTCTTCGAGTTACGTAACCAGCCGCCAATGGAATGACGACGTAAAGGACCACTGAAAGAAGTAGTGTTTCCCACGGCACGATGACGTCGGTTACACCCAGCAGAAAAGCCGCAATCGGCGCAAATGCGAACACCATAATGATGTCATTTATGGAGACTTGTACCAGCGTGTAATTCGCATCGCCACGCACGAGCTGACTCCAGACAAACACCATCGCCGTGCAAGGCGCGACGCCAAGCAATATCATGCCGGCGATATATTCTTTCGCCGTTTCCGGCTCGACGATTCCGGCAAAGACATAGTCAAAAAATAGAATGCCGAGTGCAGCCATGCTGAACGGCTTGATCAGCCAGTTCACAACCAACGTGATACACAGCCCTTTAGGCTTTTTGCCGACGTCCTTCAAAGACGCGAAATCAACATTGACCATCATGGGGTAGATCATTACCCAAATAAGTACGGCAACGACCAAATTGACACTGGCATACTCTATCGATGCAATAGTCTCGAAGAGACCAGGTATTGCGACACCCAGAATCACGCCCGCGGCGATACAGAGGGCAACCCACAATGAAAGGTAGCGCTCGAATAATCCCATTGATGATCCGCTGTCAGCGCTCATAATTCTCGACCATCACCAACCTGAATCCGATATCGGCCAAGCGGACGTTCGTCGTTGCTCCGTCCCTGCGAAAGAGCAGCGACTCATCCGCATCGAATTCGTAGCCCCCACCGCGTGTGATTTTCGCGCGTCCTGAGCCGGATTCTTCGAACGTCCCCAGCAACGGGTCGGTCCGTGGTCCGTCAGGGTATGGGCGCATGTCAGCATCGTCGTGACAAAACTCCCACAGATTTCCTGTCATGTCATACAAGCCCAATTCATTCGGCCTCTTCTTACCCGACGGGTGAACGCGCCGTTCGCTGTTCCCCGCATACCAGGCAACTTCATCAATATTGTTCGAACCACTGTACTTGTAACCCTTCGACAGCATTCCTCCCTTAGCCGCATACTCCCATTCAGCCTCGGTTGGCAGACGAAAGTGTTTTCCTGTCATTGCACTCAGCCGTTCGACGAACCGCTGAGCGTTCATCCAGCTCATGTTATTGACCGGATAACCCTCCCCGGGAAAATAACTGTGGTCCCACCGCATCACCTCCTGAAACAACTGCTGGCTGACCTCGAACTTGCCCATGTGAAATCCAGAAATGGTCACCGCATGTGCGGGCCGCTCAGCCGACGACGCCTTGTCCGAGTTTGAGCCCATCGAAAAAGTCCCGCCTGCCACCCAAACCATTTCTTTCATCAAGCGACTCGTCGACTCTGCGGAGAGCGCATTGGGCACCACGCCATCCTCTTTTGCGATCGCAGAGCCAGCCACGATCACACACGTCAACAATGCGAGAAATATTTTAGTCATACGAACCTGATCAAGGGATCCTTATCCAGTTCATTAGTTTATCAGTCCCGGGGCTGCTTTCGGCTGCGATATCAAGTGGTCGAATTTTCAAACTGATAAGCTTGTCAATTGAGCGAGTTAGCCACAATTTCAAGGTTTTCATGAAAGCCATCACCTATGCAAACTATGGATCACCCGAGGTCCTACAACTCAAAGAGTTGCAAAAACCCGTACCGAAAGACGATGAAGTTCTGATTCGCGTGCAGGCGGCTGAGGCAACCAAGGCCGACGTCGAGATGCGCAGTTTTAAGTTTGCGGTGAAGTGGTTCTGGCTGCCCTTGCGGATTGCATTCGGCGTAAGAAAGCCAAAGCGACAAATCCTGGGTGGCTATTTTTCAGGAGTCGTTGAGTCGCTCGGAAAAGAGGTCACCCAGTTCTCCACGGGAGACCAGGTTTTTGGCGCAGCGGGTCTAAGGCTCGGTGCCTACGGCGAGTATGTTGCCCTACCGGCAAGTTACGCCATCGTGGCCAAGCCTGCCAATATGAGTTTTGCAGAAGCTGCGGCGGTACCGTTAGGTGGGTTCAATGCGCTCCATTTCATGCGTCTCGCAGGAATTCGGCCGGGAGATACAGTATTGATCAATGGTGCAGGCGGTAGCATCGGAGCGCACGCCGTTCAGATAGCCAAATCAATGGGCGCGGAAGTCACTGCCGTGGACACCACGATCAAAGAGGACATGTTAAGGCGAATGGGTGCAGATCACTTCATTGACTATACGCAAGAGAACTTCGCGGCAATGGGTCGAAAATATGATGTGATTTTCGATATGGTTGCCGGAAGCTCCTACACAGCATGCATCAAGATACTTAATCGCAACGGCCGCTATTTATTGGGCAATCCCCGCCTTTCTGTAATGCTTCGCTCGGTATTTACTACCCGATTCACTAACAAAACGGTGAGGTTCGCATTCGCCGCGGAGACGAAAGCGGATCTACTCTCCCTCAAGGAGATGATCGAAGATGGAAGAATCAAGTCGATTGTGGATAGAGTCTACCCAATGGAGCAAGCAGCAGCCGCGCACAGCAGGGTGGAGACAGAGCAACGCATCGGCGCGGTTGTTATCGCCATCGCTGCTACTCGTGACTAGACCGTCAATCGCTGCACGCGCAGCGCGACCAAATAGAGCGCGGCGAGGGCAATTATGACGCAGTCAATTGCGATTGCCGGCCCAGCTGTGCCCAAAAATTCTTGCCCGTAGATCATGACTAAAGATACAAAGATTACTTTACTGACCATTGCCACAGAGATGCAGAACACTCTGCTTTTCTCGTTCAAGGCGCCGTAAATAAGGATTGCCCCAATGAGTCCTACCAACGCGCACCAACTGCGGACGATGATTGATTCAAGCGTTCCGTTGAATGACACGCCGAACATTGATTGGAGCGCAGCTTCCGGAGCGAAAAGGCCATAGACCATAGTGAATGTCAGCACCCCCGATGCCAGCATTACCCACTTGATATTCTTGATGATGAAATCCACTCGTATTCCCTAGCTTTTCTATGCTGTTATCGTGACCTTAAGCAATTCGCCAACCGCGGCTAAAGCCGCTCCTACAGGCTTACTTGGCGAGCTTCGCCTTCAGAATCTGGTTGACCTGACCAGGATTGGCCTTGCCGCTTGTCTTCTGCATTACCTGACCAACAAAGAAACCGATCAGCTTGTCTTTGCCAGACTGGTATTCAGCAACCTGCGACGGATTCGCTGCAATGACCTCATCAACAATCGCTTCGATAGCTGAAGAATCGGTTATCTGTTTCAGGCCCTTAGCTTCGATAATGGCATCAGCCGTGCCCTCGCCCGACCACATCGCGTCAAACACTTCTTTGGCGATCTTGCCCGAAATCGTGTTGTCAGCAATTCGATCCAGCAGGCCTGCAAAAACAACAGCTGCAATACGACTGTCATCGATCTCCAGGCCGTCGCGATTCAATGCTCCGGACAACTCTCCGAGAACCCAGTTCGCAACTACCTGTGAACTCGCATCCGTTGCAGCAACCGCGGCTTCATAGTAGTCGGCCATCGCACGGCTTGCCGTCAGGATATCTGCGTCATCGCTCTTGATGCTGTAGTCAGCAACGAATCGTTGTTGCTTGGCCGCGGGCAACTCGGGCAACTTGCTGCGCACATCGTCAATGAAGCTTTGCTCTATCTCAACCGGCAGCAAGTCAGGGTCAGGGAAGTAGCGATAGTCGTTCGCTTCTTCCTTGCTACGCATGGAACGTGTTTCGTCTTTGTCCGAATCGTACAAGCGAGTTTCCTGCACAACCTTGCCGCCGTCTTCAATTATTTCGATCTGGCGTTCAATCTCAATGTTGATGGCTTTCTCAACGAAGCGAAATGAATTCAGGTTTTTCAATTCTGCGCGCGTACCGAGTTCTTCCTGACCGCGCGGGCGGACCGACACGTTTGCATCACAACGAAACGAACCTTCCTGCATGTTGCCATCAGAAATTTCTAGGTAACGAACAATAGAGTGGATCTTGCGCATGTACGCGACCGCCTCTTTGGCGGAACGCAGATCCGGTTCGGAAACGATTTCAAGTAGCGGCGTACCCGCTCGGTTCAGGTCGATGCCTGATGAACGATCGAGACCCTCATGAATTGATTTTCCGGCATCTTCTTCAAGATGTGCGCGCGTGATGCGGATGCGCTTGTCATTGCCTTCATCGTCTTTGATGAACAGCTCACCTTCTCCAACAATCGGCAACTCCATCTGACTGATTTGATAGCCCTTGGGCAAGTCCGGATAGAAGTAATTCTTGCGTGCAAATACCGAACGCTTCGCGATCTCAGCATTAACAGCCAAGCCGAACTTGCAGGCCATGAGCACGACTTCTTTATTCAGCACCGGCAACACGCCCGGATACCCCAGATCAACCAGACACGCCTGCGTGTTTGGCTCGGCGCCGTATTCCGTCGCTGCGCCGGAGAAGATTTTGCTCTTGGTCGCTAGTTGGGCGTGGACCTCCAGCCCAATGACGACTTCCCACGCCGCGTTCATCGGAAGTCCTCCGGACACGCGCTGTGCCAGTCTGTCTGCTGCTGATACTGGTGTGCACAACGCAAGATCGTTTCTTCGCCCCAGTGCGGGCCGACCAGGTGCAGGCCAACCGGCAGGCCATCGACGAAGCCACACGGCGTTGAAATGCCGGGTAGTCCGGCGAGATTGGCGCCGATCGTGTAAATATCGTTGAGGTACATCGTGATCGGATCGTCGGTCTTGTCACCCAATTTAAACGCCGGTGTAGGCGCCGTCGGTCCGGCGATAACATCGACATTCGCAAATGCTCTATTGAAGTCGTCGGCAATAAGCTGACGAACCTGCTGTGCCTTTAGATAGTAAGCATCATAATAGCCAGCGGACAAAA
>CAYWYT010000034.1:0-14673 GCA_964462665.1 uncultured Woeseiaceae bacterium
GCGTCGTGAGCATGGAGCATTTCGAAAAAGCGAAAGATAAAGTCATGATGGGCGCTGAAAGACGCTCCATGGTCATGAACGAGAAGGAAAAACTAAACACGGCTTATCACGAGTCCGGTCACGCCATTGTCGGTTACGTCGTTCCTGATCACGATCCGGTTTACAAAGTTACGATCATCCCGCGTGGACGCGCCCTCGGCGTAACCATGTACTTGCCCGAGGAAGACCGCTACAGCATTTCGAAGCAGGCTCTGGAGAGCCAGATATCGAGTTTGTTTGGTGGCCGTATTGCCGAGGACATGATTCTGGGATCCGGTGGTGTGACAACCGGTGCATCCAACGACATTGAGCGGGCGACCGAACTGGCCCGCAACATGGTAACCAAGTGGGGGCTTTCTGAGCGCCTTGGCCCATTGACCTACAGCGAAGACGACGGCGAGGTGTTTCTTGGCCGATCCGTGACCCAGCACAAGCAAGTTTCGGATGACACTGCGAACGCTATCGATGTAGAAGTTCGAAAAATCATCGATGCCAACTATCAGCGCGCCGCAGATATTCTCAAGGAGAATGTTGAAAAGCTGCACATGATGGCCAAAGCGCTGGTCAAATACGAAACGATCGACGCCGGGCAGATCAAAGAGATTATGGAAGGCAAAGAACCGAGTCCACCAGAAGATTGGGAAGATTCAGTAGACTCGTCAACTGATGTCGACCCCAAGGCACCCGAGAGCGAATCGACCGGATCCATAGGTGGTACCGCAAGCGAACACTAGCGCTCGAACCGGCATGCTGGACCTCACAAGCCCGGTGGTTATGGGCGTGCTCAATGTCACGCCGGATTCATTTTCCGATGGGGGCCAATTTGCGACCCTGGAGCATGCGCTGCGACAGGCGCGACAGATGCTGGATGAAGGCGCCGCAATTCTCGACGTTGGCGGCGAATCCACACGTCCGGGAGCAGCGGCGGTCAGCGAGCAGGAAGAACTCGACCGGGTTATTCCGTTAATCGAAGCAATCACCAATGAACGTCCGGCATTAGTGTCCGTCGACACCAGCAAGCCCGCAGTGATGCGCGCTGCAGCGGCTGCAGGCGCGGCCATGATCAACGATGTTTGTGCCTTGCAGGCCGACGGCGCGCTCGCAACGGCTGTTGAACTGCAGCTTCCCGTTTGTTTAATGCATATGCAGGGCGACCCGCGCAGCATGCAGGTCGATCCGGAATACGGCGATATTGTGGCGGAGGTCACGGAGTTTCTGGCGGACCGCGTGGCACAATGTGAACAAGCTGGGCTAGGCCGTGAGCTACTGATGGTGGATCCGGGTTTTGGCTTTGGGAAAACGCCACACCAAAATATCGAGTTGCTGGCCAATCTGCGAAACTTGCAGCAGCTGGCGTGTCCCGTATTGATCGGTGTATCGCGAAAATCGACGTTGGGGGTCATCACAGGACGAGATGTTGAAGATAGGCTGGCCGCAAGTATCGCGGCTGCGGTTGCCGCCGTCTTGCAAGGTGCGCAGATTATTCGGGCGCACGATGTTGCGGAGACGCTGGATGCGATTCGTGTGGCCAGTTGTCTAATAGACAACGGTTTGATGGAAAACGGTTTAGAGGAAATGGCGGAATCTAATGAGTAGGAAATATTTTGGTACGGATGGGGTCCGCGGACGCGTTGGGAGCGACCCGATGACGGCCGATTTTGCTATGCGACTGGCCAGTGCTGCTGCGCAGGTTCTGGTGCCGCAAGGTGGCACTGTGCTCATTGGTAAGGACACGCGACTATCGGGCTACATGTTCGAGTCAGCATTGGAAGCGGGATTCGTTGCCGCAGGCGTCGATGTCATGTTGCTTGGGCCGCTGCCCACACCGGGGATCGCGCAGCTGACCCATCATATGGATGGGGATCTTGGTGTCGTTATCAGCGCATCGCACAATCTTTATGAAGATAACGGCATTAAATTCTTCGACAGCAAGGGCTCGAAGCTCAGCGACGAGATTGAATTGCAGATTGAGGCTCATTTGGATCAGCCGGCGATCACCAGGGAGTCCGGCGCGCTTGGTTCGGCGAAACGCATCGACACAGCGCGAATTCACTATCAACAATTCGCAGCGTCGACCTTTCCTGACGATCTCACTCTTGAAGGCATCAAGATCGTGTTTGACGGCGCAAATGGGGCTGGCTACAAAGTAGGGCCCAGAACCCTCAGTCATCTTGGTGCAGAGGTAATTCCCATTGGTTGTTCGCCGAATGGGCGCAACATCAATGATGGATGCGGTTCCACGCATACCGAGTTGTTACAACTGACGGTGCCGGCAGTGAAGGCTGACGTTGGGGTTGCTCTGGACGGTGACGGCGATCGGGTGGTAATGGTTGACGAGAACGGCGTCCTGATCGATGGCGATCAAATGCTGTATATCCTGGCGACGTCACGGCATAGCGAAGGCAAATTGACCGGCCCGGTCGTTGGCACGGTGATGAGTAACCTTGGCCTCGAACACGCGCTGCGCGAAGCCGGTATCGAATTTAGGCGCGCAAAAGTAGGCGACAGGTATGTTCTCGAAGCCATGCGCGAGTCTGGTGGAAACATCGGCGGCGAAGCATCCGGACATGTGCTGGTGCTTGATCAGACAACAACCGGGGACGGACTGGTTTGCGCATTGCAGATTCTGGCAATCATGAAGCGGTCTGGCAAGAAGCTCTCAGAGCTGGTCGCCGGAATGCCAAAATATCCGCAAATCATGGTCAATGTGCGTACGGAACAGCGATTTGACCCAAGCCAATCGGTCGTTATTCAAGACGCGGTTAACGCCGCAGAAGGCGAATTAGCCGAATCCGGAAGGGTTGTATTGCGGGCTTCCGGGACTGAGCCTCTTATCCGCGTGATGGTGGAAGGAGAGGATCCGGAGCAGGTTGCGGCTCTGGCGGAGCGCCTGGCGGCGGTCGTGGCTGACGCTACTCCCTGAGTAAGCCACGAATCACATTGATTTGCCGGGTTAGCCTCGGTATCCTGCGCGCCTTTTTGGGGCTCTGGGCTTATACGCATGCGAGACATATTAGTAGCCGGAAATTGGAAGATGAATGGCGATTCGGCCGGTAATTCCGAGCTTTTAGCCGGGATATTGGCTGGGATGCCGGATAATGACCGGATCAAACTGCTGGTTTGTCCTCCGTTTCCTTACCTCGCGTCAACTGCGCAGCAATTAGCGGGCAGCAAGCTGTTACTGGGAGCGCAGACGGTTTCGGAGAACTCTGCGGGCGCATTCACGGGCGAAATATCGATATCGATGCTCAAGGATGTGGGCTGTGAGTTCGTCGTTGTGGGGCATTCAGAGCGACGTAGCTTGTTTGGCGAAAACAGCGCCGACGTAGCAGCGAAGTTCAAGGCGGTTATCGACGCTGGTTTGACACCCATTTTATGTGTCGGAGAGACGCTGGAAGAGCGTGAGGCAGAAGCGACAGAAACAGTGATCGGCGAGCAAATGCGCGCTGTTCTGGATCTCGTCGGTGTGGCTGGATTAGAGACCGCGATTGTGGCCTATGAGCCTGTATGGGCTATTGGCACCGGAATGACAGCATCACCACAACAAGCACAAGATGTGCACGAATTTATTCGGCAATTGATAGCGGCAGATGACGCTGATATCGCCGCGGCAATACTTATCCTGTACGGCGGCAGCGTGAAAGGCGACAATGCGGCAGGTTTATTTTCTATGTCTGATATTGATGGTGGCCTGATTGGTGGCGCATCACTAAAAGCAGACGATTTTCTGGCGATTGCTACGGCGGCAGCTGGTATTTGAGGTTCTGATGGAAACGATTCAAAAAGGCGTGCTGATAGCACACACATTGATTGCACTGGGTATTATTGCCCTGGTGTTATTACAGCGCGGCAAAGGTGCTGATGCTGGCGCAGCGTTCGGCGCTGGAGCATCAGGAACCGTATTTGGTTCACGTGGATCCGGTAGTTTCTTTTCGCGTGCAACCGCGGTATTGGCCACTGCTTTTTTCGCGACCAGCCTGACGTTGGCATATATCAGCAGTCAGCACGTATCTTCAGACGAAAGTTTGATTGATCCATCGCAGGCAGCAGAGGCGCAGGTCGAGGAAGCTCCCGCTATCGTCGTAGAACCAGCGGACGACAACATACCCGCTCTGGATGCAGCAACAGAAGAAAGTGACGTGCCGGCACTCGATGAAGAGCCGGTAGAGGATGGCGCTGGCAGCCAATAGCGGCCAACCTTGTCGAAGAAATACAGCTCTGGTGGTGGAATTGGTAGACACGCTGTCTTGAGGGGGCAGTGGCGCAAGCCGTGCGAGTTCGAGTCTCGCCCAGAGCACCAATCATATAGGTGGTTTCATAAGTGTTTTTATATTGCGCCACACTGATACAATGCTGCGCTGATCAGGGCAGGTAATAATGTTACAAGAATATTTCCCCATCCTCGTATTTCTTGGAGTCGCATCCGGCATAGGACTGGTGCTTTTGGCATTGGGTTTTCTAATCGGTCGGGGCAGCAAAGACGACGCGAAGCTCTCCCCGTACGAGTGTGGGTTCGAGCCATTCGATGATTCGCGCACGAAGTTCGATGTGCGGTATTACCTTGTCGCAATTCTGTTTATTATCTTCGATCTGGAAATCGCGTTTCTATTTCCGTGGGCAGTATCGCTGGACACAGTCGGTCGCTTCGGAATTCTCGCGATGGCGCTGTTTATCGGCATCCTGGTGGTCGGCTTTATCTATGAATGGAAAAAAGGGGCACTTGAGTGGGATTAGCGAGTAGCGCTGAGTCAACTGCAGCAGAAACCGGCGCTGAAGGCGCTGGCGAAAGTTTGCAGGAGAAAGGCTTTGTCGTAACCAGTGTCGATGCCGTCATGAATTGGGCTCGCACAGGTTCGCTTTGGCCAATGACTTTTGGTCTGGCTTGCTGTGCTGTTGAGATGATGCAGGCGGGTGCGGCGCGCTACGACCTCGATCGTTTCGGCATCATTTTTCGACCCAGCCCGCGCCAGTCTGACTGCATGATTGTGGCAGGAACGCTGACCAACAAGATGGCCCCTGCGCTGCGTAAAGTTTATGACCAAATGCCTGAGCCACGATGGGTTGTATCGATGGGCTCGTGCGCAAATGGTGGTGGTTACTACCATTACTCCTACGCAGTCGTACGCGGCTGCGATCGTATAGTCCCCGTGGACGTTTATGTTCCTGGTTGTCCGCCAACCGCGGAAGCCCTGATTTACGGGCTCATCCAATTGCAGAACAAAATTCGCCGCACGAGCACTATTGCTCGATAGAAAGCGGCCAGATAAGAATATGACAACGGACCGGCACGAGACATTGGCAGCTCGCATAGACGAGCGCTTCGGCGAGCAAGTTAACCGCGTGGCGTCGTCATGCCGTGAGTTGACCATCGAGGTTGGCAAGGATGACCTGGTCGCAGTTGCTACCGCATTGCGCAATGAACCCGAGTTTGGCTTTGAAATGCTGATGGATGTTTGCGGCGTTGACTACTTGAGTTACGGCGAAAGCGAATGGACGACGTCCAGCGCAACTGAGTCAGGCTTCAGTCGTGGCGTGCAGCGCAAGCCGGTACTTCTGGATGAGGCCGATGAGTTTGACGCGCGCCGCTTCGCTGTTGTCTATCATTTGTTGTCGCTGCGGCATAACACCCGGCTTCGACTTCGGGTTTTTACCGGTACCGGTAATCCACCGATTGTTCGTTCCGTGGTTGATATCTGGAATGCCGCGAACTGGTTCGAGCGCGAAGTATTCGACATGTACGGCATCTTGTTTGAAGGCCATCCGGATCTGCGCCGCATTCTCACCGACTACGGTTTTATCGGTCACCCGTTCCGCAAGGACTTTCCGCTTATGGGCGCTGTCGAGGTTATCTACGATGCCGATAAGGGTCGAGTAGCGTATCAGCCGGTCAGTATCGAGGAACGCACTTTGGTGCCGCGAGTCATTCGCGATGACAACCGCTATGACGAGCAGTTGCGAGGTACCAGCGATGAGTGAAATTCATAGCTACACGATGAATTTCGGTCCACAGCATCCAGCTGCGCACGGCGTATTGCGGTTGGTGTTGGAGATGGACGGCGAAACAATTCAAAAGGCTGATCCGCACGTGGGTCTGCTGCATCGTGGTACCGAGAAACTAGCCGAGAGCAAACCGTACAACCAAAGCATTGGTTACATGGACAGGCTCGACTACGTATCGATGATGTGTAACGAGCATGGTTACGTACTGTCCATCGAGAAATTACTCGGCATCGAAGCGCCGCTTCGAGCGCAATACATTCGCGTGATGTTCGATGAAATTACTCGGGTGTTGAATCACCTGATGTGGCTCGGCGCGCATGGCCTGGATATTGGGGCCATGACAATGTTTTTGTATTGCTTCCGTGAGCGCGAAGACCTCATGGACGTTTACGAAGCAGTATCCGGCACCCGCATGCACGCGACCTACTATCGACCAGGTGGTGTTTATCGTGACCTGCCCGATACGATGCCGAAGTATCAGGAATCCAAATTTCGCAGCAAGAAAGACGTTGCCCGTTTGAATTCGGTGCGCGACGGGTCTGTGCTCGATTTCATCGAAGCGTTCACCAAGAAATTCCCGGGCTGTGTCGATGAATATGAAACGCTGCTTACCGACAATCGTATTTGGAAGCAGCGCACCGTCAATATCGCCGTGGTGTCACCGGAGCGTGCGATGCAGTTAGGCTTTTCTGGCCCGATGCTGCGTGGTTCCGGCGTCGAGTGGGACTTACGCAAGAAACAGCCGTACGAAGTTTACGACCAAATGGATTTCGATATTCCGATTGGCACCAATGGCGATTGCTACGACCGCTACCTGGTGCGCGTCGAAGAAATGCGTCAGTCGAATAAAATTATCGCGCAGTGTGTCGATTGGCTACGCGCCAATCCCGGTCCGGTAATGCTCGATGACCGCAAGGTGATTCCACCGCGGCGCGTGGAAATGAAAGATGACATGGAATCATTGATTCATCATTTCAAACTCTTTACTGAAGGCTACTGCGTTCCCGAGGGCGAGGCTTACGCGGCTATTGAACATCCCAAAGGGGAGTTCGGTGTTTATATTGTCTCGGACGGTGCGAACAAACCGTATCGGGTTAAAATTCGTGCGCCGGGCTTTGCCCACTTGTCTGCTATGTCTGAAATGGTAGAAGGACACATGCTGGCCGACGTTGTAGCGGTGATCGGCACGCAGGATATTGTTTTTGGCGAGGTGGATCGATGAGCGAGTCCATAAGCGAGTCCAACTTGCTTTCGGAGCACGTGCGCGGTGAGATCGATCACTGGATAGCGCGATTTCCGGAAGGTCGGCAACGTTCAGCGGTCATTGGTGCTTTGCACGCGGTGCAGCATGAGAATGACGGCTACCTGACTGCAGAATTGATGAACGAGGTTGCTGAGTATCTCGATCTGCCAACCATTCAGGTTTACGAAGTCGCAACTTTCTACTCCATGTTTCAGACCAAGCCGGTCGGCAGACACAACGTCGCTATTTGCACGAATATTTCCTGCATGTTGCGTGGTGCAGAAAACATCGTGTCGCACGTCGAGGGCAAGCTGGGCGTTAAATTAGGCGAGAGCACTCCGGACGGCCGCATCTATCTGAAGCAAGAAGAAGAGTGCCTGGCTGCATGCTGTGGTGCGCCGATGATGATGGTCGATCACGTTTACCACGAGAATTTGACCAACGATAAAGTGGATGAGCTTCTGGACGGGTTGGACTGATGGCTTACGAACACAATCTCGTTTGTTTCAATACCTTCGACGACGAGCAGTCATGGTTGCTTGACACTTATGAGAAACGTGGCGGTTACCAATCTTGGCGGAAGATCCTCGCCGGAAAAATGACGCCGGATGAAGTCATCGACGAAGTTAAGGCGTCCGGACTACGTGGACGCGGTGGTGCTGGTTTCCCAACCGGTCTGAAGTGGAGCTTCATGCCGCGCTCCGCACCCGTTCAAAAATACCTGGTCTGTAATTCCGATGAGAGCGAGCCTGGCACCTGTCACGATCGAGAGATTCTTCGTTACAACCCGCACGCACTGGTTGAGGGTATGGCTATAGCTGCGTATTCCATGGGCGCTACGGTTGCTTACAACTATATTCGCGGCGAGTTCATCGACGAGCCGATACCCCGGTTCGAAAACGCGGTAAAAGAAGCCTATGCCGCAGGTTTGCTGGGCAAGAACATTCAAGGCTCGGGTATTGATTTCGATCTCGAGACTTTTATAGGCGCAGGCGCTTACATCTGCGGTGAAGAAACCGCATTGCTCGATTCCCTGGAGGGCAAGCAGGGCAAGCCGCGATTCAAACCGCCGTTTCCTGCTAATTTCGGTTTGTACGGCAAACCAACGACGATCAATAACACGCAAAGTCTTGCAAGCGTGCCGACAATTCTTCGCAATGGCGCGGCGTGGTTTGCCGGTCTGGGTCCGGAAGGGTCCGGCGGGACAGCATTGTTCTCTGTGTCCGGCCACGTAGAAAAGCCCGGCAATTATGAATTGCCGATGGGCATACCTTTTAAAGACCTGCTTGAGATTAGTGGTGGCATGCTCGGCGGTCGCAAGCTCAAAGCGATCATTCCTGGCGGTTCGTCCTGTAAGGTAATCACCGCCGCAACCGCGATGGAAAGCACGATGGATTACAACTCGCTGCAAGGCGCAGGTTCGTCGTTCGGCACGGGCGCTGTCATTGTTATGGACGAGACGACCTGCATGGTTAAAGTGCTGCGTCGGATTTCGCGTTTCTATATGGCGGAATCCTGCGGTCAATGCACGCCTTGTCGCGAAGGCACAGGCTGGTTGTATCGCATGCTAAGCAGAATCGTTGCGGGCGAAGGCAAGGATGAAGACCTCGGCAAGTTAATGGATGTTGCCAACAAGATCGAAGGCCATACTATTTGTGCCCTCGGCGACGCCGCAGCCTGGCCCGTACAGAGTTTCTTAACGCAATTTCATCATGAGTTTGAATACATGGTTCGTAATCACGGTCGCAGCATTGTTGACGACCCATCGGCGGCAGCAGCCTGACAGATATGAGTGACGACGTCGTAAATATTGAAGTAGATGGCAAACCCGTCGAGGCCAAGAAAGGCCAGATGGTCATTGAGGTTACGGACCGCATCGGTGCGTACATTCCGCGATTTTGTTATCACGAAAAACTTAGCATCGCGGCTAACTGTCGCATGTGCCTTGTCGAAGTAGAAAAAGCACCTAAACCGATGCCTGCGTGTGCCACACCGGTCGGTGAAGGCATGAAGATTTTCACCAAGTCACCAAAAGCCATAGCCGCACAAAAAGCGACCATGGAATTCCTGTTGATCAATCACCCCTTGGATTGCCCGATTTGCGATCAGGGCGGCGAGTGCGAACTGCAGGATCTCGCTATCGGTTACGGCCGTGACGTATCGCGCTATCAGGACGGCAAGCGCGTCGTGAAAGATAAAGATATCGGCCCGCTGGTATCCACCGACATGACACGCTGCATTCATTGCACACGTTGCGTTCGATTTGGCGATGAAGTCACGGGCATGCAACAACTCGGCACAACCGAGCGTGGCGAGAACATGAAGATCGGCACATTCGTTGAACAAAGTATTGATCACGAAATGTCCGCGAACATCATTGATCTATGTCCGGTTGGCGCACTCAACAACAAACCTTATCGTTACAGCGCACGTGCCTGGGAAATGATTCAGCACGAAACCGTATCGCCGCACGATTGTGTCGGTTCGAACATGTACGCGCATGTGTTGCGTGGCACGATCAAACGAATTGTCCCGCGTAGCAATGAAAGCATCAACGAAACATGGTTGTCTGACCGCGACCGCTTCAGCTACGAAGGTATTTACAGTGCCGATCGGTTGCAGCGCCCGCAGATTCGCGAGAACGGCGAGTGGCGCGATCTCGACTGGGAAGATGCACTAGCCAAGGTTGCTGAAGTGCTTGGTGGAACGAAGAGCAAGCAAATCGGATTTCTGGCATCACCCAGTTCGACTCTGGAAGAGGCGCACTTGCTGGCACGACTGGCAGGGCATCTGGAAACATCAAATATTGACCACCGTATTGGGCGACGTGATTTCTCCGATCAGGATAATGACCCGATCTATCCTTGGCTCGGCTGCGATATCGCAGCGTTGGAAGAGCAGGGCGCCATACTGATTGTTGGTTCAAATATTCGCCACGAGGCGCCTATTTTGGCGCATCGTCTACGCAAAGCGTCACTGCGTGGCGCAAAAATCAGTTTCGCGAACAGTTCGCGTTATGAATACTTCTTCAACGTCGATTCCTACCTCGATGGCTCAGGATTAGTTGAGTTGCTGGCCGGCGTTGCAGTTGCAACGGATGCTAAGAAACTGCCCGCGACGATCAGCGAGCTGTGCAAGGGCGTTACCCCAAGCGATGAGCAAAAGAGTGTCGCCGCTGCCTTGGCGGAAGCCGAGCAAGCCGTTGTCCTGCTGGGCAACATCGCTGCACGCCACGGTGCCTTCGCCGCGATAAGAGATTTGTGCGCTTACATTTCTACACAAACCGGTGCCAAGTTGGGCTTCCTGTCAGAGGGTGCCAATTCCGCCGGCGCGCATCTGGCGGGTGTCTTGCCGCATCGCGGGCTCGGTGGCGAGCCACGTGCATCGAAGGGTCTGGGCGCTGCCGAGATGCTCGAAAGCAAGTTGGACGCACTTGTACTGATGAACCTTGAGCCGGGTGCGGATATTGCATCGGTAGGCAAGCAGGGTTTTGTAATAGCCCTCACACCGTTTGACTCCGAATCTTTGCGCGAGTCGGCGGACTTGTTGCTGCCTATCGGAACGTTCGCCGAATCATCTGGCACTTACATCAATGTCGCAGGTACCTGGCAGAGTTTTGCCGGCGTCGCGTCTCCGGTAGGAGAGGCTCGCCCGGCGTGGAAAGTTCTGCGTGTCCTTGGCAACCTATTGGATGCCAGTGGTTTCGATTACGTGACCAGCGAAGATGTTCGCGATGAGATTGCAGGAGAGTTGGGCGAAGTAGTACCGAACAATCAGAGTCAGAGCTCGACAATACATGCAGCGTCGAACGGCGCCGATTCTCCCGACGCAGAGACAGATATTGCCTTGTACGACGTGGACGGACTTGTACGTCGCGCCGCCGCGCTGCAAATGACGCCAGAAGCCAAACGCAGCAAAGGTGATAGTGCATGAGTGCTGTTGTCGAATTCTTTGTCGGAATGTGGGATTCGTTACCGCCGTTGCTGCAGTACCTGACCACGGTGCTGTCCAAGATACTGCTGGTCGCGATTGTGGTTATTCTAGTAGTCGCGTTTTCCACCTATTTCGAACGCAAAGTGATTGGCAGCATGCAGGGCCGCGTGGGTCCTAATCGCGTTGGCCCCCTCGGTCTTGGTCAGCCGTTCGCGGACGTTATAAAACTGCTTATCAAAGAAGTCGTTATACCGGCGAAATCGAATCGATTTCTGTTCGTCATAGCGCCGCTACTTACTTTGGTGCCGGCGTTGGCGGCATGGGCCGTTATTCCGATGAATGACTGGTTCGTTATCGCCGATATTAATGCCGGCTTGCTGTACGTCCTCGCACTCACATCGTTGGGTGTTTACGGCGTCATTCTTGCGGGTTGGGCCACGAATTCGAAGTACGCATTCCTGGGCGCGATGCGCTCAGCGGCTCAGATCGTCGCCTATGAAATCGCGATGGGTTTTGCACTGGTCGGTGTCCTAATGGCCGGTGGCAGCCTGAATCTGGGCGACATTGTACGTGCACAGGCGGGTGGCTTTACCCACTGGTTTATGTTGCCGCTATTCCCACTCTTCATGGTGTATTGGATCTCGGGCATTGCGGAAACCAACCGCGCACCGTTTGACGTGGCTGAGGGTGAGTCGGAGATTGTCGCGGGCTTTCACGTCGAGTATTCGGGCGTGGCCTTTGCGCTGTTCTTCCTCGCCGAATACGCCAACATGGTTTTGATCTCAGGACTGACAGCAATATTTTTCCTGGGTGGCTGGGCGTCACCTTTTGAGGGAATCGCATTCCTGCAACCGCTGGGCGAAATCCCAATGATTGGTTGGTTCTTCTCGGGCGGGTTCCCTTGGCTATTTATTAAAATCGCATTTTTTATGTACACCTTCTTTTGGTTGCGTGCGACGTTTCCACGTTACCGCTATGACCAGATCATGCGACTGGGCTGGAAGGTATTTATTCCGATTACGATTATCTGGATTGCAGTCGAAGGCGTCATGGCATGGATGCACGTTGGTCCGTGGTCCGGTCTGACAATCTGAGCTGGCAGAAATAGCGATGAGTAAATTAATAAGTTACATCAAGACGTTCACTTTGTGGGAGCTCCTCAAGGGTCTGTCGGTTACGCAGCGTAATTTCTTCCGCAAGAGCGTTACGCTGGAATATCCAGATGAAAAAACGCCGCAGTCACCACGATTTCGTGGTCTGCATGCACTGCGTCGTTATCCAAACGGTGAAGAGCGCTGCATCGCCTGTAAATTATGCGAGGCAGTTTGTCCGGCACTGGCAATTACGATCGAGTCAAACGTCAGCGACGACGGCACACGCCGCACCAGTCGCTACGACATCGACCTGTTCAAATGTATTTACTGCGGATTTTGTGAGGAAGCCTGTCCCGTTGATGCGATCGTTGAAACCCGCATTCACGAATACCACATGGAATCTCCTGGCGAGAACATCATGACCAAGGACAAATTGCTCGCGATCGGTGACAAGTACGACACAATGATCTCGGCTGATAAGGCTGCGGACGCGAAGTATAAATAATGGGTGAGCTGCTACACATAGTCTTGTTTTACTCCTTTGCGGTGGTCCTCATTGGCGCCGCGCTCGGAGTAGTGTTCTCGCGTAATCCGGTACACGGCGTCATGTTCCTCGTACTCGCGTTTTTCCAAAGCGCAATGTTGTGGATGTTGGCCGAAGCGGAATTCCTGGCCATCGTTCTGGTGTTGGTTTACGTCGGCGCAGTCATGGTGCTGTTCCTGTTCGTCGTGATGATGCTGGACATCAATGTTGAGACAGTGCGTAAGGGTGTTGCGCGCTTCGCACCGCTTGCCATTGGTGTTGCCTTGCTGATGGCGTTCGAATTGATTCAGTTGATCGTGCTGCGTAGTAGTGGCGCGGTCGGCAGTGGCTCATTTGTTCCGAACCCAGAGGGTTACAACAACACCAAGGCGCTCGGGTCGATTCTCTACACCGAGCATGTGTACGCCTTTGAAATTGCGGCCGTCATCTTACTGCTTGCGATCGTCGCTGCTATCACATTAACGATGCGCAAACGCCCTGGCTTGAAAGTGCAGGATATTTCAGCGCAAGTTGCGGTTCGCAGTAAAGATCGACTGCGCGTTGTCAAGATGGACTCGGAGAAGAAACAGTGATCGGGCTGCATCATTATTTGATCATTTCGGCAATGCTGTTCGTATTGAGCATCGCCGGCATTGTCTTGAATCGGCGTAATCTTATCTTGATGCTGATGTGCATTGAGTTAATGCTGCTCGCGGTCAACTTCAATTTTGTCGCTTTCTCCCGTTATTTGGGTGACGACACCGGTCAGGTCTTTGTTTTCTTCATATTGACGGTAGCTGCAGCAGAAGCGGCCATCGGTCTCGCGATATTGGTCGTGCTGTTCCGCAATCGACGCTCAATCGATGTGCAAGAACTTAACGAGATGAAGGGCTAAGCGACGATGCTCAATTACTATCTCACCATCGTCCTCGTGCCGCTCGCAGCTGCAATTGTTTCCGGATTATTCGGCAAGCAAATCGGGAGAGCCGGCGCGCACTGGATTACCATTCTCGCCGTGGGCACATCTTGCGCACTGTCGATGCTGGTGCTCAAAGAAATGTTCTGGGGTGGGGCAGCAAGCGAGAACATCAGTCTCTACACCTGGGCGGTCACAGATGGTCTGCGGATGGAAGTCGGCTTTCTGGTCGACCGACTTACTGCGCTCATGATGGTTGTTGTTACGTTCGTCTCGTTGATGGTGCATATCTACACCGTCGGATACATGCGTGAAGATCCGGGCTATCAACGTTTCTTCAGCTTCATCTCCCTGTTTACATTCGCCATGCTCATGCTGGTCATGTCGAATAACTTCCTGCAGCTTTTTTTCGGCTGGGAGGCAGTCGGCCTCGTTTCCTATCTCTTGATCGGCTTCTGGTATAAACGTGAAGCGGCTATTTTCGCAAATCTCAAAGCGTTTCTTGTCAATCGCGTAGGTGACTTTGGATTTATCCTCGGTATTGCCGGCGTGGTGATGATGACCAACTCGCTCGACTACGCAACGGTGTTCGCGAGCGCAGACAGCATCGCAGGGCAGAGCATCGAAGTAATGCCGGGATCGCCGTGGAATGCGATGACCGTCATTTGTATTCTGCTTTTCATTGGCGCCATGGGTAAGTCGGCGCAAGCTCCATTGCATGTCTGGCTGCCGGACTCGATGGAAGGCCCGACACCTATCTCGGCGTTGATCCACGCGGCGACCATGGTTACAGCTGGCATCTTCATGGTGGCACGCATGTCACCGTTGTTTGAATTGTCGGAAACGGCATTGGCATTCGTTATCACGATTGGTGCGATAACCGCATTCTTCATGGGTCTGCTGGGTATTGTTCAGAACGACATCA
>CAYWYT010000035.1:0-14516 GCA_964462665.1 uncultured Woeseiaceae bacterium
GCAGACGAAAGGCTCACCATGAAAATCTCGAAGGTCGCTCTTTTTATCGCCGTTGTAGCGGCTCTGCTGCTCTTCGTTGCCGGGCCCGGCACACGATTAGGATTGTGGCACTTTTCGACGGGCTTTCTATTGCTGCGCTGGGCGCTGTTTGCCGGACTCGCCGCGGCAGCTTTGGCTGTCATACTACTCGTCATCCCGAAGACACGTGCCGGAAGCGCAAAGACGTTGGCGATTGCGCTGCTGGTTGGTCTTGGCATTGCGTGGGTGCCGTGGAACGGCTACCGAACCGCGACAAGCGTCCCTGCGATTCATGACATCACAACCGATACCGTTGACCCTCCGCTGTTCGTTGCGGTACTGCCGATTCGTGCCGGCGCGCCGAACCCGCCGGAGTATTCCGGCGAAGAAGTTGCGATGCAACAGCGCGAGAGCTATCCGGATATCAAAACGTTGCTTCTTGATACAACACCCGACGAAACGTTCGGAAGAGCACTCGAAGCCGCGGAGAAAATGGGCCTGGAAATAGTCGCCGCTGAACCGCTTGAAGGACGCATTGAAGCGACCGCGACCACTCTCTGGTTTGGTTTCAAGGACGACGTAGTCATTCGCGTAACGGCGGACGGCGCTGGCAGTCGTTTGGACATACGCTCGAAGTCCCGCGTTGGTCGCAGCGACGTCGGTGCAAACGCCGCTCGCATCCGTCGCCTGATCAGCTCGATCAGCGAATAGATCTGAACGGACGGTCGACGACCGTCGACAATTTAAACGTTTCAGGGTTTGCAATGAAAAAGAAGATCGCAGTTGCAGTTTTATTGCTCGCGATAGTAATCGCGACCATCATGATGCTGCCAACTGGGCACGAGCAACTGCTTGCCATTGTGCGTTGGGCTGAATCTGCACCGGAACTCGCATGGCCCTTGTTTCTGCTGGCTTTCGTACTGGCCGTCGTCGCCATGTTTCCGGGCTGGCTGTTCATGCTCGCCGGTGGCTACCTGTTCGGTGCTGTAACAGGCGGTTTGCTTGCGTTCGTCGCGAATCTACTGGGTTCCGTTGCGGCATTCTTCCTGGCGCGGACCTATGCGCGGCAGTGGGTAAAGCAAAAGCTCGATCACAGCGTCAGGTTTAGCGGCTTTGATAATGCTGTGGCGCGCAATGGTGTTTATACGGTCATGTTCGCCAGACTGGCCTTGTTACCGAATAATCTGATCAACTACGCGTGCGGTGTGAGTGCCATCAGCCTACGTGACTTCGTGATCGGCACATCGATCGGTTGTTTGCCAATATTGGTCGCCAACGTACTGCTCGGCGCAAGCACCAAGGACCTGTTCACCGCAATCGAGGGTGGTGGTCTGGAGAAACCGCAGCTGCCGCTTGAGCTGTTCGGTGCAATTATCGCGATATTGCTGCTGACTATTTTCCTGGCAAAGCGATTCGGACCACGCCTGGCGGATCCGAAGAAATAGGCCAGGGCGGTCCGCTTGACTAAGTCCTCGCGTCAGTTGTACTGCGCCAGAAATTCCATGAGTGCATCACCATCACGTTCTCGCCGGGCAATGCAGGTATCAATTGATTCCACTGCCTTTCCAAGACTCACTTCGTATTTCTCTCCGCGCCCCTCGAAGAACTCAATCGCCAGAGAACGAATGCTGTTATTGCAGCCTGTTGCCAAAACTTGCGGCAGATACGCGTGTATATAACTTGGAATTTTAGTTTCCAGCGCATCGAAATTGTCGTCCAGCCATTCATACAGGATAGTGTGATCGCTTAGAATCGCACTGTAGTAAGTAAGTCCGTTAAGCGCGTCGCCGGACGGTACGGCATCCGAAATCGAAAAATCAAGATGTGCATTTATCGTTTCTGGATCTTTAAAATAGACAGCACCGAGAATCGTGGACTGTTGATCAACACTGGTTGAAGATAAAAAGGCGTCGATGTAAGACTTGTAACGACCGCCATCATCGTTTAGCGCCGTTACGCGTAGCAACTCAATTGCCAGGTTCCCATCAACAGAGTCCGGTGATCGCAGGTAACGATCAGCCCCCTCCGCGGCTGCTTTAAGGAGCGCGGGATCAGAACCGTACTGACCTAGTACACGCACCAAACGTGGGCGCATTTGCAATAAAGCATCGTTGTCTTCAGGACTCGTTTCGATACCGACCTCGGCAAATCGATCGCTTAACTCAGCATCAATAAACCTTGCGAATGCTGCTGCATTATCCGCATCAATAAACTGATCTCCAATGGACTTTACTTTCTCCAGGGCCGGCAACACGACCAGAGGATGTGGGTCGTGGAGCATTTTTTTCATGACGAACATATAGTCTTCAAGCGACAATTTTCTCACGGCGAGCAATGCATCACTATTATCCAGCAACGCAATCTTCTCGCGATTTTCAAGCGCATCGAGATCATCAATAAGTGCGTAGAACTGGTCTGTATCTGTCTGCCACCGGAAATAACCATTGCCGCCACCGTCCGGCATAATCCAGTCCGCATCGTTCGGCAGGTCAATCGAACCGCTTTTGTCACTTAGCAAATAAAACGTCTCGTGAACTTTGCCGTCCTTCTTGTATTTGACGTTCAGCGGAATATGCCACTGCAAATCAGGTGCCTCGAGGCCATAAGCCAGATAGCGTTGCTGCGTAATTCCTCCACTCTTGTCAATATCCAGAATGGCGTACCCCGGTTGATTAAGGTAATCGCGCGCGATCTTGCCAACATCGAGACCTGACTCTTCTGACATGATTGCCCACAAATCTGTTTCCGTCGCGTTACTCCATGAGTATTTCTGGATATATTTGCGTGTCCCCCGCTGCCAGGCATCGGCACCAATATACTGTTCGAGCATCCTGAGAACCGTTTCTCCCTTAGTGTAGGCGAGCCCTGCGCCTTCAGTTGAGTCTGCCTCGCTACGCACTGTCTTGCGGATGGGTTTGACCGAGGTCCTCTGGTCCCCGACAAAAGCGCGCTGCTGAGGCAGGCTAAGATCGGTTTCGTATTGCGGATAAAGTTGATGCGATATCTTGCCTTCCATCCAGCTCGCAAATGACTCGTTTAGCCACAGGTCATTCCACCACGCCATTGTCACCAGGTCGCCGTACCAGATGTGCGCTACTTCATGCGCGATAACCTTGAGCGCTCTGGCAGCAGTCGCGCCAGTTGGATTGTCACCCAACATCAGCAAGTCGGTGCGGTAGGTAATAAGGCCGGGATTCTCCATGGCGCCAAACGCAAATTCTGGCACTGCGATGAAATCCAGTTTGCGAAATGGATAGTCCAGCCCGAAGTAGTCTTCGAGTGCATTCACTATATTCGCAGTCTCGCCCAGCACGAAACCAAGTTCATCGGCATGACCCACGGGGGTGTAAATAAATCCCGGCACGGACATGCCTTTGATCTCCGCACGATCAAGTTGCCCGACTGCATAGGCGATCAGGTAACTCGGCAACGGCTTGGTTTGCATAAACTCAACACGCTGCCAGCCATCCTTCGCACTCTCCGACGCAACAGGTGCATTCGAAACAACGGTTAAACCCTCAGGAGCAATGATCGTCAACTGATAAGGAATTTTAAATGACGGTTCATCGAAAGTCGGGATAGCCTTTCTCGCGTACATCGACTCGAATTGAGTGAATATGTAATTGTTCCCCTCGAAGCGCGAGCTGTGCATACCAAGCGAGTCGGTCGAAAGCATTCCGCTGAATTCAATACTGAGCTCATACTGCCCAGCGGCAATCGTATTACCGTCAGCAAGCCAATTGATATCGTAGTCCGCTTGCGTAGCTGAAAGAGTTCGGACGTTCGATCCTGACTTGAGCGTAATTGCACTCATCTCAATGCCGATCTGGTAAATACCGATCTGTTCAACATCTTCTGCGATATTGAGCTTAAAGACCGTCCGCCCGGTGTAATCCGGCTTATCCGGATCAAGTATTAGTTCGATAGCCTGTTCAGTTGGCTGAATGGACTGCGGAAGCCGGAAAACGTCGGATTCGTCGGCAATAACGACAGATCCAAAAAACAACATCCCGGTCAACGCCAGGACGACTCTGATGATATGCATTAGCGGTACTCCTCTCATGCTTGGTGAATGCGGACCTTGTAGGCCGCTTGTCACCTTATTAGACCCCTATGGAATGAGCCTGCCCGAAGGGCGAGCAGATACGACACATGACCATGATATATTGTTTGCCGATTGCAAGGCTATTCCGCAATCGTTGCTGGAGGCGATACGCCTTACTAAGGGGAGAGCACCATGTCTATTGGGATTATCGGCATCGCAGTGCTGGTATTGATCGCTGTCTTGCTATCTGAGGATCGTCGGCGCATCAATTTGCGCGTTGTCGGTAGTGCTTTCTTATTACAAGTAGTGATCGCTATCGTCGTCTTGTACGTTCCAGCCGGACAGCGCGCTCTTGGGTCACTATCGAATGGTGTACAAGGCATTGTAGATCACGTCAGGGCCGGCACCAACTTCCTGTTTGGTGATCTCGGAAGTGGCGTAGGATTTGTATTTGTTCTGCAGGTTTTGCCGATCATCATTTTCATCTCTTCACTGATGGCCGTTCTGTACTACCTCAATATCATGCAGTGGATTGTCAGAATTCTGGGCAGTGGACTTCGAGCGATAATTGGCACCAGTCGGGTGGTCTCACTTTGTGCCGCCGCCAATATTTTCGTCGGCCATACGGAATCCCCGTTGGTGGTTAAACCCTATTTGAAGCGACTCAGCCGCGAACAATTCTTCATGGTGATGTGTTCCGGACTCGCGTCGGTCTCAGGCGCAATCCTGATCGGCTATTCCGCGCTCGGTATTAACATCGAATACCTGATCGCAGCCTCGTTTATGTCTGCCCCAGGCGGCTTATTGTTTGCGAACTTACTGGTCCCGCTTCAGGATGGGGACATCGAAAGCGATGACGTTCTTGAACTTGCGGAAGCCGATGAAGAACGGCCAACAAATGTTGTGGAAGCGGCCGCAGATGGTGCGGCGACAGGACTGAAACTAGCCGCCAATGTCGCCGCAATGCTGCTCGCATTTATCGCACTGATCTCGCTCGCGAATGGATTGCTCGGCTGGATCGGAGGACTCGTCGGTTTCGGAGACATAACGCTCGAGCTGATTTTTGGCTGGATTTTCGCCCCGATCATGTATGTCCTTGGCGTTCCCTGGGTTGATGCGGTCGCAACCGGCAACCTCATGGGGCAAAAACTGATTCTCAATGAATTCGTCGCATTCGTGAACATGCTCGAAGTACAAGAAGGGCTGAGCCCCAAAGGACTGGCCATTATCACGTTCGCCCTGTGCGGATTCGCTAACCTCAACTCACTGGCAATTCTTGTTGGCGGCCTCGGTGGGCTCGTTCCTGAAAGACGCCGCGATATTTCGAAAATGGGTCTTAAAGCTGTCCTGGCGGGCTCGCTGTCCAATATGATGAGCGCCAGTATCGCGGGTGTGCTCTTGTTTTGGTGACTAGCAGGCGAATTGTTGGGTGGGACAATCAAGTAGCGTCATAAGGCCCATGAACTGCTCTAACGAGTAACTCCTCAGAGCCTTCCTCCAGGATGATGACGTTGTATTTCTCCCCGCCGGGCAATACCCGAACCAAAATATGGCCTTGCTCACTCTTAAACTTGAGCATCCAGGATCCCAGCACGATTTTTGTCTCTGGCAACAGATTCGTAGTGAAAATATCGCGAGGTCCTGGATATAGCCGCTCGGATAGCAGTCGGTACATCACACGTGTTCCAGGGTGGGTGGGCGACCATCCACTAATGATATTTACTCGCGGTTTTAGTGATTCCAGAAACGATCGATTGGCGGCATCTGGATAGCCATGATGGTTAAGAACATGCACATCAACAGGGCCGACGACCTTACCAACGGGCGTCTCCACATCGTGCCACTGAGGCACACCTGTATCAGCGACTCCAGGCATGTCACCGCCTGTATAATAGTTGAACTGACCGTAGCTCAGGTTGAATGCTATGGAGCACATATTTTCGCTGGGCCAATCTTCTCTGGGTAAAGCGGAAAGATCGGGAAATATGCGCCTGGTCTCATCATTAGTGCCTGTCCAAAGGTCACCATTACTGGCGATATTTCGCACCATGAATTGTGGATACTTCCCTGGGTTATTGACCAATTCGATTTGATCCTTGCGACCCGCTGCGAATTGCTCAACATCCGTATCGTCGCCGTCAACTTGCGACTCGACGAATGCCCTGTAGTTTGTCGCGAGTTCGCCAACCCATGCGGTCGGATAGTCGTACCCAGGCCAACCTCGATCAATCAACTTTCGAATTACCACATGCTCTGCAACCTCTGTAATACCAGAGAGCTTGTAGTGCCCGTTATCTGCCAATTTCGTATCTTCTTGAAGGTCGCCCATGTGATCGCCATGGAAATGCGTCAACAACGCATAGTCGAGCGAGCCGCGCTTACCTTGCGGGTGGAAGCGTTGAATATATCTGGCTATCCACTCGCCCGGCGCTCGTGTTGAGTCGGGCCAGGCACGAGCTGCAATGGGAGGCTCATCATTCGTGGCGCCAGCATCCACCAGCAGCGTCGTTCCGTCGGGCAAAATAAAGAAAGCGGCATCCCCTTTGCCGGTATTGATATGGTGAATATCCAGCATGCCTTCCGACCAATCGGGAACAACCTCTCCTACCGTTTGTGACAACGCAGAAACGGGCATGGTCAATACGAGGGAGACGGCAACCCAATTGAATTTCTTGGTCTCCCTTTTCTCCTGAGGTTTCCGCCTTTTTGTAATACCCCACATAGATCTTCCTCCTCGCTCTCACTGCGTATCAATGCGTGCACCGAGCTCCAACAACTTCAACCTTAGCGTGCAGCTCGCGTGTTAGGCAACTATAATGTATCACCCGAAAAAAACGCTGACGGCGAGAGATTGCTCGTCGAACTTTTTTTACTACAACATTGTGCGAATAGAATATGGATAGACGATCTTTTCTGCGTAAGACCTTGCTGGGATTGACCGCTGCGCCGCTAGTTGCGCCACTAGCTTCCGATTTTAAATTCCTGACCGACCCCTTCACTCTTGGTATCGCGTCTGGTGATGTGACGGACAGTTCCGCAGTCCTATGGACCAGACTCGCGCCCGTGCCCCTTGATGCAGATGGCGGTATGACACCCTTTAGCGTTCTGGTTCAATGGGAGCTATCGCTGGATGCAAGCATGTCGAAAATCGTCCAGCGAGGGGAAGCAATTGCTTTACCGACGCTCGCACATTCGGTGCACGTTGATGTTCAAGAACTAGAGCCCAACCGCGAGTACTGGTATCGATTTACCGCTGCGAACCAAACATCGCCTATTGGCCGAACTAAAACTCTACCTGACATGGCAGGACATCCCGGTTCAGTTCGTTTCATCACTGCGTCCTGTCAAAACTATAGTCACGGTTACTTCATTGCTTATGAGCATATGCTGCGGGATAAGCCGGACTTCATCGTTCATTTAGGTGACTATATTTATGACACATCATTTGGCGATAATTTCAGGATGCACGAGACCGAACAAACACCCGTAAGCCTCGCGGACTACCGGCGACGACATGCGCTGTATAAGACGGACAAACACTTGCAACATGCTCACTCGCAAGTACCGTTTTTTACGACCATCGACAATCACGACGCCATTGAAGACATGAGCCCGGACAAATTTGAACGGCGCGCTGCTGCTTATCAGGCGTGGTACGAACATATGCCCGTGCGCGGCTACAACAGCATGGATAAGAACCGTTTCGATCTTTGCCGAACAATTTCACTTGGCGACTTGATGCAGATCAGCCTGTTGGATTCACGGCAGTTTCGCGACACGCAGGATATATCCGACAACAATTATCCCGACTTTGGATTCGGTAACTACCGTGAACGCAGCAACGATGTGTTCGACGAAGCTCGCTCAATGCTCGGAATGAAACAAGAGCAATGGTTGACGGATAATCTCGTTCAAAACCAATCAACATGGAACGTGATCGCCTCCCCCAGCCCCTTCCAGCCGTTTCGATACGATGTAGACGGGAAGGATCTCCGTTACGTAGGCGCATGGGATGCCTATCCGGCGAACAGGACGCGGGTCGCAGAAGCTCTGGCCCAATCCAAGACCGGCCACCCAATTATCGTCAGTGGCGATGTGCATTCATTCTGGGCAATTGACGGCAGGCTAACAAAGGAAGCGAGTGAGCGAATACCGGTAGTGGAATTCGTAACTTCGTCGATATCTGCAAACTGGCCCGCACAGTTGTCTGAGCCAATCACCGACAATCTATCCCGCAATCCGCAAGTAACATTTTACAAGTCAGAGAAACGAGGATATCTATTGCATGAGGTGAACGACACCGAGTGGAAGGCTACTGCACGGGCGATTCAAGACGTAAGAGATGAACAGTCGCCAGCGTTCAGTCTCGCGAGTTTTGTTGTCACCAAAGGCAAGCCCGGCTTTAGCTCTTCTTGACCCATTCCTTAAGAGCAGCTCTCACGGTCGCTTGCTCGATTTCATGCGGTACAGTCTGAGGTTCATTTCGGAGCGTCTTTATCCCTAGAGCAATGCACTCCAAACTCAGTGTCTGCAAAGCAAGTCCGAGATCCATCACTTCGATCGGGTTGCCGTCGCCGCCCGCAAGGTTAATCAGATTTCCTTTCGCCAATAGAAACACTTTCTTGCCGGAGCCTAAGGTGAGCTGCTCAACGTTGGGCCGAAGTGTGTGCTCAGTTACGGCCATCTCACGCAGCGAATCGATTTCTATTTCAGAACTATTCTGGCCAGCATTACAAAGCACAGCACCATCTTTCATGAGTGCGAAATGCTGCTTTCGAATAGCGGCATCACGCCCGGTGACTGTGAGCACGATATCCGCACTAGCAAGAACGTCTTCGAGCTCGCCGGTATTGAAGCCCTCGAGATGTGCTTCCAATTGTGCCAAAGGCGCGGTCTCGACCACCGTGACATGGGCACCCAGACCGCGAAGGCGTTGCGCCACGCCCTGTCCACAGTAACCGTAGCCAATCACCACGACCGTTTTTCCGCCTAGCATGATGTTTGTTGTTCGCATGATGCCGTCGACAACGGAAATACCTACGCCGTAACGGTTTTCCACAATACGTTTGGCCATCGTGTCGTTAATGATGATGGTCGGAAAATCGAAGGGAGGCAGCTCCTCTCTGAGGCGATTGGCGCCGGTGGTGGTCTCCTCCGTTGCACCAATGATTGAGTCTACTAAGTTCTTGTACGTATCATCCTCACGCAGAAGATAATGCAGATCACCACCATTGTCGGCAATGATCGTGGGTTGGGTATCCAGCACACGTTTCGCATTCTCCATATGCTCTTCAAAGGACTCACTGCGCCAGGCGAAAACCTCGACGCCCATCTCTTTGGCAAGATAGGCCGCTGTGTCATCTTGTGTCGTTCCCGGACTGCCGGTAATAGCCACCTCCGCACCACCTGCCATCAGGGTTTCAATCCACACGCCAGATTTCGCTTCTACGTGAAGACAAATACCGATCTTGTGGCCCTTAAAAGGCTGCTCGACGACCAGACGTTTTTTTATTGCCTGCAGGATCGGCATATTATTGCGTGCCCAATCGACCCTGTCTTTACCTGAATCACTCAGGCCGATGTCTTTGATTTTATGATCGCTCATGGTCAGTCAGGCTACGCGACGTTATCATTTGGCGCAATTGGTCCTCGGTGGTGAAGCAAACTCGCATCGATTACGATGTCAGGCGCCTTCTCATGATATTCTCAAACAACAATCGACGATCGATCAATCATCGATCAACAACAATAAGAAGAAAAATAGATGACACAATTCGACTTTAAGAACAAGACAGTTATCGTAACTGGCGCCAGCCAGGGAATTGGCGGCGAGATTGCGAAGGGCTATGCAGCAGCCGGCGCGAACGTTGTTGTCCACTATCGAAAAAGCAAAGAACCGGCGAACGAAGTCGTAAAGAATATTACGGACAACGGTGGTAATGCGATCGCGATCGCCGCCGCTCTCAATGAGGTAGACGACGTTGATCGCCTGTTCGCAGAGGTGACAGACACCTTTGGTAGTGTCGATGTGTTGATCAACAATGCGGGCTCATTTCCCAATTCGACAGTGCTCGATCTCGATTTGGCAGGTTGGCAATCAATGTACGCGGACAATGTGGAAAGCACGTTCTTGTGCACAAAAGCGGCTGGCAATATCATGAAGAATGCCGGTGGCGGATCTATCATCAATATTGCCTCGACCTCTGCATTCAATCCCGGCATCGATCACCCGCACTACAACAGTGCGAAGGCTGCCGTCGTAATGTTTACGCAGGCGGCGGCTCAGGAACTTGGGCAATACAACATACGCGTCAATGCAGTTGCACCAGGCCTGGTCTATCGGCCGGGTCTTGAAGAGCATTGGCCCGATGGCATTACCCGTTATAGCAACTCATCACCATTATCCTGCATCGTACAACCTGAAGACATTGCCAATGCTTGTATGTTTCTGTCATCAGACAAGGCTACCCGCATAACTGGAATAACGTTGCCTGTTGATGCAGGTGTCCTTACAGCGATGGCCTACTAGGCGAGGTTTCTCATGTCACAAGTAACAGAACTTACTGGTAAGAACATTGTTGTCACAGGCGCAGCACAAGGTGTCGGCCTCGGCATCGTCGAAGAGTTGCTGAGCCAGGGCGCCAATGTCGTCATGCTCGACCGCGACGGTGAAACCCTCTCAGCGAGTGCCGATAAAGCGGGCGCCAATTGCGACGGATCGGTTTTGTCATTTGCCACCGACGTCACGGATACCGACGGCGTTCGAAGTTCATTCAAAGCAGCACGTGACCAACTTGGACCTCTTGATGGGCTGGTCAATAACGCCGGTATTATTCGCATGGGCTCTGCCATAGAAAGTACGGGTGACGATTGGCTATCGCAAATGAACGTTAACGTCGTCGGCGTTGTCAATTGCAGCAATGCGTTTCGCGAATATTCTGATGGCTCTGGCGCTATCGCCAATATTGCGTCAAATGCCGGCAAAGTCGGCTACCCGAATATGGCAGGCTATAACGCGAGTAAGGCGGCCGTTATTAGTCTCACGCGCACCCTGGCCACGGAATGGGCACCCGACATTAACGTAAACGCAGTCTGCCCTGGGGGTGTGCTGACACCAATGTTAGAGCACGTTGCTGATGTTATTGGGACGGAAATTGGAGAAAACCCTGGCGAGTTGCTTGCGACGATGGTTCCAGCCCAACTGAATCGCCATATCCAACCGCGGGAAGTAGGCAAGGTCGTCGCTTTCCTGTTATCCGATGCAGCCGTAATCATACGTGGCCAGTCCATTAACGTTGATGGAGGCGATACGCCTTACTAAGGGGAGATCGCTGTGTCTATTGGGATTATCGGCATCGCAGTGCTAGTGTTGATCGCTGTCTTGCTATCTGAGGATCGTCGACGCATCAATTTTCGCATTGTCGGTAGTGCTTTCTTATTGCAGGTTCTGATCGCTGTCGTCGTCTTGTATGTTCCAGCCGGACAGCGCGTTCTTGGGTCGCTATCGATTGGCGTGCAAGGCATCGTGGATCACGTTAGCGCCGGTACCAACTTCCTGTTTGGTGACCTCGGAAGCGGCGTAGGATTTGTATTTGTTCTGCAGGTTTTGCCGATCATCATTTTCATCTCTTCACTGATGGCCGTTCTGTACTACCTCAATATCATGCAGTGGATTGTCAGAATTCTGGGCAGTGGACTTCGAGCGATAATTGGCACCAGTCGGGTGGTCTCACTTTGTGCCGCCGCCAATATTTTCGTCGGCCATACGGAATCCCCGTTGGTGGTTAAACCCTATTTGAAGCGACTCAGCCGCGAACAATTCTTCATGGTGATGTGTTCCGGACTCGCGTCGGTCTCAGGCGCAATCCTGATCGGCTATTCCGCGCTCGGTATTAACATCGAATATCTGATCGCAGCTGCATTTATGTCTGCCCCTGGCGGCTTGCTGTTTGCGAATTTACTGATTCCGCTAAAAGATGGGGATATCGAAAACGATGCTGCTCTTGAGCTTGCAGAGGCCGAGGAAGAGCGGCCAACTAATATTGTGGAAGCCGCCGCGGATGGCGCTGCGACTGGACTGAAGCTGGCTGCCAATATCGCCGCAATGCTGCTCGCATTTATCGCACTGATCTCGCTGGCGAATGGATTGCTCGGCTGGATTGGAAGTATCGTTGGTTTCGAAGGCGTAACACTCGAGATGATTTTCGGCTGGATATTCGCCCCGCTCATGTATGTGCTTGGCGTTCCCTGGGTTGATGCGGTCGCAACCGGCAACCTCATGGGGCAGAAACTTATTCTGAATGAATTCGTCGCATTCGTGAGCATGCTCGAAGTACAAGAAGGTCTGAGCCCTAAAGGATTGGCCATTATTACGTTCGCCCTGTGCGGATTCGCTAACCTCAATTCACTGGCTATTTTAGTTGGCGGCCTCGGCGGGCTCATTCCTAAAAGACGCCGCGATATTTCGCAACTGGGTCTTAAAGCTGTCCTGGCAGGCTCTTTGTCCAATATGATGAGCGCCAGTATCGCGGGTGTGCTCTTGTTTTGGTGATTAAACCAGTTCACGCAAGAAGAAATCGACCGGCCTACTCAGCATCTTCAAAAAACGTAAGCGGTCTTTTTTCACCACCATCGAAAAATCGCGCGCCCGTTCCAATTTTATTGTAGTCGCCAAGCTCCTGCCTAGCTTGATCAGCATCCTGCATAAGTTTCGTGACAATATCGGGATACTCCCCGGCAAGGTCATATTGCTCGCCTATGTCGTTCTCAAGATCAAATAACAAGGGCTTTTCCACCGCGTCTGTATAGCGGCCAATCCATAAAGTGTGAGGCGAGTTGGCCTGTCGGGGAAGGACGAGTTTCCATCGCCCAGCCCGCACTGCCTGCAACTGAGTAAGAGAGTAATAGTAGAAATTAGAGTGTGGGCTTTTCGCACCCGGGCGATTTAAAATTATTGAGCTAGTATCTTTGCCATCGAATTCTATGCCCGCGGGTAATTTTGCTCCAGCGAGCGCTACCAGGGTCGGATATATATCCATCGATGTAACCAAAGCATCGCTGAGCGTCGACTCTGGAATCTTACCTGGCCAGCGCATGATAGCCGGTACTCGCACACCGCCTTCCCAATTGGAGTATTTCCTGCCCCTAAGCGGCGCGGCGCTGCCTACGTATTTGTCACTATGACCAACTTCGGGACCATTGTCGGACAGATATATAACGAGCGTGTTTTCATCCAGCTGTAGACGTTTCAGCTCTTCGAGTATTTCTCCCACACTCCAGTCAAGCTCTTCCACTGCATCGCCGTAAGGACCACGTGCAGATTGACCCTTGAACGCAGGCGATGCACCCAGTGGCAAATGAGGCATGTGATGCGCAAGATACACGAAGAACGGTTTGTCGCGATTTTCGCGAATAAACTCTATCGTTTCAGTTGTGTATTTCTGCGTAAGTAGATCAACATTGGTGGGACTTTCAATAACCACACCATTGCGCATCATTTCAGGGACAAATCGCTCAAGGTCAATATCCCTGGTATACCCGTGATACATCGGCGTCCCATAGAAGTAGTCAAAGCCCTGGGCATTCGGCATGAGCTCAGTCTTGAACGGACCCTTTCCACCCGGACGACCTGGAGGTTGAGGTGGGGGAGCAAAATCCCATGGCTCATCACCATCTCCGGCCATGTGCCATTTGCCAATGGCCGCAGTTTTGTAACCGGCCGACTTCAATGTCTCGGCGATTGTGACTTCACGTGAATGCAGAATACTGTTTGGGTTTTTCTTATTGTCAGGTTCTGCCACTCTTATGGGGTAGGAGCCGGTGAGAAGCGCGGCTCTGGATGGACCACAGATCGGCTGCGCATAAAAGCTGGTGAACCTTATTCCATCTGCCGCCATCTGATCGAGCACAGGAGTTTTGATATCCGCCGAGCCGTATACGCCAATATCGTTGTATCCCTGGTCATCTGTGAACACCACAATGAAATTCGGTTGCGTCGATACGTCTTTTCCTAATAGCTCTGGTTCTTGTAAAGAGTCGCAGGCCGTTAGCGATACCAGCGCCAATACACACATCAAGCTCGAATTGGAACATTCGCGTTTACTCACAGAGATTCAACCACTGAGCAATCGGTATTGACTTGTAGTTATTCGAAGCAGTTTTTGTCATCTGGCGAGCATATCAGCCCACAAGCGGTCGGCGCACTCCATAAGCGGCCTCGGCAGACTCTCTGTCCAATATGATGAATGAAATGAGCTTGCCCGAAGGGCGAGCGAAGCGAGCTAATCGAACCACCGACACGCGGATTTTTACTTTGTTAGTGCGTGACTGAATTTCCGTTTAAGCTCGTACGAGCCATATACCGTACAATCCGCTCATTCAACAAAATTGGAGAACACTTTGTCCGCCATTAAGCGTAGCTACGGGTTGAGTACCCTTGCCAACCACTACGAAG
>CAYWYT010000036.1:0-14390 GCA_964462665.1 uncultured Woeseiaceae bacterium
CCGACACCATCGTCATGTTGCCCCAGGGCAGGGGAATGCCGTTGCCACGATAGACGGCGCGCAAATTGCCGGGCGGATAAGCGTCAAAGAAGTGCCAATGCGGATACGGACTAACGCTTGGCATACGTCGCATGACTAAAGCCTTGGTCAGGCCGACCTTGTCGCCGGAATCGATTGCGTAGGCGTGTTTCGCGAGAAACTGTCGGAATGGCGTTTTCGGCGCGAGCAATGCGGCGGCGAAATAGCTGCACTCGAAGTCACGCCATGCGAATAAAATATCTTGTGCGTCTACATTGGGTGACTCTGTGTCGTGCCGACGACCCGATAGCCGTCCACCGGAAACCTGCGGTGCGCGGGCTCCGTCGCCGTCGTGCAAGACCTTGTGAGCGATGTGATTTGCCAAATCAAACTTCAAGCGCTCCGGGTGCTCACGCAATGCGTTATTAAGGTAGACGATATTCGGTGCGTCAAAAAAGGAGCGCACCACCATGTTAAGGGGCGCATTGGTATTGCCGCGATCTTTGAACGGGTTCTTGTCGAACCAGCGAATCTCAAGGCCCAGATCTTTGGCGATGGTTTGCACATCACGTAAATCAAGCGGAAATCGTTTGCCGCCGACTTGTTCGGCCGCTCGTTCTATGTCCGGGAAACGATTCTGATTTTTCTCCTGGTGCGCACGAATCAGTAAGTGAGCGAATTGTCGGCCCGTGGTTCCGGTTTGCGCGAGCAACTCCGGTATGGCGGTTTGCAGCAAATCATCCGAAAACAGGAAGCTCGGTTCCAGTGGCAATCCGGCAACCGCGGACTCCATGCGCGCCGGATCTACAGCAGGGTCATCGAGCACCTCGTCATAAAACCAGTCGAGCTCTTTCTGGAAAATATCAGCGACAATCTGCAGCAGTTTCTCGGAAGGCGTGCGCTTGCCGTTTTCGATCATTGATAAGTAGGAAACAGACGGGCCAGCTTCAGCATCGATCTGAATACAGCGCACTGACAGGTCTTCCAGCGTCAAGTTGTTGCGTTTGCGTAGTGACTTAATCTTGGTGCCGAGAAAGTGTGCTTTGCGTCGCAGGCCCTGTTTTATAGCCATTTTCGTCTCTTTTGTGAAATTAACACTGTGAAATTCTTACTGTGAAATTGAATACATTTCACACGTACTATAGCTGCACGTGACCAGTATATGTACAGGAGATTGTTGTGAACCGACTCGAACGCAAACAAACAGCGCAGTACCTCGATGAGCTCATTCCACTTAGTGGGGCAAGTCACACCGAGGTCGTGGACTATCTCGTCTCGATTCCAACGCGATATGCGGAGGTTAGAGCGCGACTGGCAAATGGTCAGACAGCACGACTGGCTGACGCCAAACAATTTCTGGGCTGGCGCGGTTACGGAGCCAACCCGACCTTGCTGTTTGGTTGCGGCGAACGTCGAGTGATTGTCGAGACGGGGCGTAACCAGGAGTTCGCTGACAAGAACTTCATTGCTCGCGACGGCGGCCAGGTGGCGTTGTCATGACGGTGCATCAGATAGAAGAACAAACCACCAGGGTGCACTTGCCATCGGCAGCAACAGCAGATGTTTGTGATGCAAATCCGAACGCAAAGTTCTTGCAGTGCTGGTTTTCAAGTTTCGGCGCGAAGAAGAAGTGTTCCGGACCTGTAGAAACCATCGAGACTCGGGATGACAACTCATTGGTGAAGAGTGTGCTCGCTGAACGTGGCGCCGGCCGGGTGTTATTGATCGATAACAAGGGCTCGACCAATTGCGCAATGATCGGCGGTCGACTTGCAGGACTGGCAGCTGACAATGGATGGTTGGGAATAGTAATCAATGGCGCAGTGCGCGATGTTGATGAGCTGAAGGAAACGCCGATCGCGATTTTTGCATTGGCGACGTGTCCGCGACGTAGTTCGAATCGTGGAATCGGCGAACGCAGCAGGGCGGTACGTATTGGCGGCGAACGGATCAGTCAAGACGATTTCCTTGTTGCTGATTCGGATGGGGTCATAATTCTTGCGTCCTGGAACGCAAACGGCAGGTAACAAATCGGACGGATGGCATGTATGCTTATTCGCCGCTACAGCAGCAGGAACTAACCGATGGCGTCATCGGATAACAAACAGATCGGTAGCCTTCAGGTTGATTCAGTATTCCACGCTTTTGTAGCAGAGGAACTGCTGCCGGCAACGGGCCTCGATGCAGATCAGTTCTGGGCTGGTCTTGAAGCTATCATCGATGAGCTCACCCCCATTAACCGAGAACTACTGGCAAAGCGTGATGCATTGCAGGCGAAGATCGACGAATGGCATAAAGCCAGATCCGGACAAGCTCTCGGGCACGACGAGTATGTCGGTTTTCTTCGTGAGCTGGGCTATCTCACCGACACAGGTGATGCGTTCAAGATAAGCACCGAGGGTGTCGACGCCGAGATCGCGACGATCGCGGGACCCCAGTTAGTGGTACCGGTCAGTAACGCCCGTTTCGCACTGAATGCCGCAAATGCTCGTTGGGGCAGCCTTTACGACGCGTTGTACGGCACAGACGTTATTTCTGACGCCGATGGTTGTGAGCGAAGCGGTGCATACAACCCAACCCGCGGTGCCGCAGTCATTGCTTATGCGGCAGAATTTCTGGATCGCGCTGTGCCGCTACTGTCGGGTAGTCATGCAGACGGCGATAGTGCCGCGTATTCGGACGCGCCGAGCTACGCTGGCTACCGAGAAAGCGGCAGTCGAAAATCCTACTTATTCCGCAACAATAATCTGCACGTCGAAATTCAGACTGATCCCGAGCAATTGATCGGTCGCGATGCTCCAGGAAACGTTAGCGATGTGATTCTCGAGTCGGCAATTACAACGATTCAGGATTGCGAAGACTCGGTTGCCGCGGTCGATGCTGAGGACAAGGTTGGCGTTTATCGAAACTGGCTGGGTCTCATGCGGGGAACGCTGGATGCGAAGTTCGGCAAAGGCGGTAAAACACTCACGCGCACGCTCAACGACGATCGAACCTATGTCGGCGTAGATGGTAACGAGCTGACATTGACCGGCCGGAGTTTGTTGCTGGTGCGCAATGTCGGTCACTTGATGCAAACCGATGCAATTCTCGATCGCAATGGTGATGAAGTATTCGAGGGAATACTTGATGCGGTGATCACGTCGGCGTGTTCGATCGCGAACATTCCGCAGATCGCACGTATGCCAAACAGTAAGAGTGGCAGCGTCTACATCGTAAAGCCGAAAATGCACGGACCCGAAGAGGCGGCGTTCACGAATACTTTATTTGGCCGAGTGGAGGCGATGCTCGGGCTTGCGAAGAACACGCTTAAAGTTGGCGTGATGGATGAGGAACGACGTACTACGGTCAATTTGGCGGAGTGCATTCGTGCCGTCTCGGAGCGACTGGTCTTTATTAACACCGGTTTTCTCGACCGCACTGGCGACGAGATTCACACGAGCATGTTCGCCGCACCGGTTCTGCCCAAGGATGCGATTAAAGCGGAGCCCTGGATTAATGCGTACGAGGACTGGAATGTCGATATCGGTATTCGTTGCGGCCTGCCGGGCAAGGCGCAAATCGGCAAAGGCATGTGGCCGAAGCCTGACGAAATGAAGCAAATGATGGATACCAAGCAGGCGCATCCAGAGGCCGGAGCAAGTTGTGCCTGGGTGCCCTCACCGACAGCGGCCACGTTGCATGCGATGCATTATCACGCCGTTGATGTTCGGCAACGTCAACGAGAGCTCGCTTCAAGAGAGCTTGCGAGCCTCGACGATATTCTTTCGCCACCGCTTGGTGATCCGTCGCAATTGAATGCACAAGAGATTCAGAGCGAGATCGACAACAACGCGCAAGGCATTCTGGGATACGTCGTTCGCTGGATTGACCAGGGCGTTGGTTGTTCGAAAGTGCCGGATATCGCCGATGTGGGATTGATGGAAGATCGTGCGACTCTGCGGATCTCGAGCCAGCACATTGCGAACTGGCTAGTGCATGGGGTCGTAAGCGAGGAGCAGGTTCGCCAAACATTCCATCGCATGGCTGCTGTCGTCGACGCTCAGAATGCCGGCGACTCCTCTTATACGCGCATGAGTGATGATCTGGAGAACAGTATCGCTTTTCAGGCCGCCTGCGACCTCGTATTCGAAGGCTGTGCCCAGCCGAACGGCTACACCGAACCGCTATTGCACGCGCATCGCCGCCGGCGCAAAGCCGAACTGCAGTGCAATTAGTGCGGTGCGACTGACATTTTTCTCTCTCGCGCTACTTGTTGTACAGGCGGCTGGCGCTGACCCACTCACCGTTGCAGTTGCGAGTAACTTTCGGGCTGCTGCGGAAGCAATATCGACGCAGTTTACGAGTGAGACTGGCCACGAGGTTCGCCTGAGCTTCGGCTCAACCGGCAAGCTGCACGCACAACTACTGCATGGTGCGCCCTACGATGTGTTTCTGGCGGCAGATATACAAAGCCCCAGGTTGATCGAGGCATCGGAGCTGGGAGTGGACGGATCGCGCTTTACCTATGCGATTGGCTATCTGGTGCTGTGGTCGGCTGTGGACGAGCGCGCGGACTGTTCGACGGCTTTGGATGATCTGGGTGATGCACATCTGGCGATCGCGAATCCGGAAGCTGCACCTTATGGTCGGGCAGCGAAAGAATACTTGGTGAACGCGGGTTATTGGGCGCAAGTAGACGCGCAGCTCGTATACGGTGAAAACGTCGCGCAGGCGTTGCACTTTGCCGCCACCGCCAACGCGCGCTACGCGATCATCGCAAAAGCACAGGCGATCGATCCAAAGTTACCCGCCACCGGCTGTTCCTGGACTATCCCGACAGACTCCTACTCGCCGATTGAACAACAGGCGGTGTTGCTGCAACGTGCGGCGGACAATCCGGTTGCGATCGCGTACCTGCAATTTCTGCAGAGCACGGAGTCGCGTGACACAATCCGTCAGTTGGGATACGGAGCGCCATAAATGAATCTCGGTCCGCTGTGGCTATCAGTGCAACTGGCAACGATCACGATGTTGCTGTTGCTGCTCATTGCTACGCCACTTGGCTGGTGGCTCGCGCGGACACGCTCCAGGGCTCGGCCCGTTGTACAAGCGATAGTTGCGCTACCGATAGTATTGCCGCCAACCGTGATGGGGTTTTATCTGTTGATCCTGCTTGGGCCGGCCGGTGCCATCGGTTCCTGGTGGCTTGAGCTAACAGGCAGTGCGCTTACGTTCTCGTTCGTCGGTCTCGTGATTGCGTCCTGTATATATAGTCTGCCGTTCGCAGTGCAGCCAATCATGAGTGCGTTCGAGTCAGTGTCGCAGCGCGACCTGGAAGCGGCCTGGACCCTCGGTGCGGATCGGCGTGATGCCTTCTTCTCGATAGCACTGCCACAGTCGATGCGCGGCTACCTGAATGCAGCCGTACTCAGCTTCGCCCACACGCTCGGCGAATTTGGCGTCGTACTCATGGTCGGCGGCAATATTCCCGGCGAGACCCGACTGATCTCGATCGATATCTACGATAAGGTTGAGTCACTGAACTATGCGGCGGCGCACCAGCTTTCTGCCGTACTGCTGATCTTCGCATTCCTGATCCTGTTGACACTGTTCGTCGCCAACCGTCGCTGGCAGCAACGATGAATAGCGACCAGAACATACAGCTGCGATACGCAGTCGATCGTAAAGACTTCAAGCTCAATGTCTCGGCTGATATTCCATTGCAGGGCATTACCGGAATCTATGGCGCGTCGGGCGCTGGCAAGACAACGCTGTTGCGCTGTATCGCCGGCCTGGAACAAGCGAACACCGGTGAACTGTCAGTCGGCGGTGAACATTGGCAGGGGAACGGTGCTGCACTGGCGGTGCATGAGCGAGAAATCGGCTATGTGTTTCAGGAACCGCGATTGTTCGCGCACTTGCGGGTCAAAGAAAATATCGAGTATGGGATGCGTCGTCGTAACAGTGATCAGGGTCCCGATCTGGATGTTGTTGTAAACCTGTTGGGCCTCGGTCAGCTGCTGCAACGCTGGCCCAATGAGTTGTCGGGCGGTGAGGCACAGCGAGTCGCAATTGCCCGGGCGTTGCTGCGCGCACCGAAATTCGTCCTGATGGATGAACCGTTGGCATCGCTGGATGTTGCCCGCAAGAACGAGATCCTGCCATTTCTTGATCGTCTGCACGCGGAGTCGTCGACTCCAATCATCTACGTCAGTCACAGCATCGAAGAGATTTGTCGCTTATGCGATCACCTCATCATTCTTGATGCAGGACAAGTGGTGGCCAGCGGAGAATTGCAGTCCGTGCTGGTTCGGCTGGATATTCCTGCTTTGGCGGGAGATGAGGCGGGATCGGTCATTGCCGGAGAAATTTCGGAATACGACGCGGAATACGACCTTACGCGCATTTCTTTTGCGGGCGGTCAACTTTGGTTGCCTAACAAACTGGGAACTATCACAGAAAAACTGCGACTAAGAATTCGGGCCAACGATATTAGTCTCAGCAGAGATCGGCCGACTCGATCATCTGTACTGAATTTACTTGAAGTTGTGATCGAAGGCCTTCAGGATACGCCCGGCCCAACGCAGCTGGTTCGAATTGTGGCGGGGCAGGAACGGCTAATCGCACGAATTACGCGACGATCCAGAGAGGAATTGAATTTGCAGCGCGGCGATACCGTGATTGCACAAGTTAAAGCGGCCGCCGTTCGCGGTCCGAATATTGGAGAAAAGGAACAATGAAGAGAGTAATAATTTTGGTCGCTGCGCTGGCGTTGTCGTCAACGGCTGTGGCCCAACAGAGTACCCGAAACCAAATGTGGGATTTCGGATTGCTGGTCGGTAACCTGTCAGGCGATACGATAGAAGGCGCAGATGACTCATCGCTTGAGACAAGCAGCGCAGCCATCTACGGCTTTAATTTTGCCTATAATTTTAACAGTCACTTCGCCCTCGGTGGTGAGCTGTCTTGGGCTAAGCCAGACTACGATGCGACTATCATTCCGGATGATGGCATTGGGGATCCAGAGGTTATTCGACACACGGCGAACCTGTTTTCATATGGCTTCAAGGGTACTTTCAATCTGCTAAAAGGTCCGCTTACGCCGTATGCTGAGCTGGGCATTGGCTGGACTGAAATGGACTCTAACGTTTCCGACCAACCACCGATTACCGGTTGCTGGTGGGATCCGTGGTGGGGCTATGTTTGCGATACCTTCTGGAGCACCTATTCCAAAACTCGTGAGACCTACTCGGGCGCGCTTGGCGTGCGTTGGGACCTGGACAACGGAGTGTCGCTGAAAGGCAGTTACGGCGTGATGCAAGTCGACACCAGCAAAGCGACCAGTGATGCGAAACTGGATTACTACCGCGTTGATCTGGCCTGGCGTTTCTAGGCAGCCACATCAAGCAATATCAAGAGCCCGGCTTATGCCGGGCTTTTTTTTAAGCGCGCGCACTAATTTTCCGATGCGCTAAAAAGCGTGCGGCGCGTCACCATTATGCGGCGGCTGAATTGGCACAATAGCTGAGCATATTGGGAATAAAGTTGAGTATGGAAACGTCAGCTGTAATCTATATTCAGGCTGCACTAGGGATAGTGAGCCTGATGATTTCGATCATCTTCTACATGGCGTGGAAGACGCTCGGCGAAAAGCCGTGGGCGTTGCGTTGGGCGATGACATTCGTGGCATCGACAATCTATTGGCTGGCTCATCTATGCGCCAATTACTTTCCCAGCCATGAAACGTATTGGCTAACAGCGAATGCGTTTGGTTTCGCCATGATTACGCTCGCCTTACGCGGCCACTGCGAGCGCAGCCAATGCCAGTACCTACCCAAGAATCTATGGCCTGTCTCAATTCTCATTTATACCGGTGTAATGTGGACGACACTTGTCACGCCGCACGCGGGCCTGAGTGCAGCCATCTTGCCAGTGGTATCCGCCGTAACCCTGTTGCTATCAGCCGCGATGATCATTCGCCACCGTCCGCAGACCCGATCGGCTGAATGGGCATCAGCGATCACGATGATCATTTTCGCTCTGGGACAATTTCCGGCCGCGGCCTTTGCTTACGGACTCGGTCCGAATAGCGACGTCGTGATGCCACTCATGTTTTCTCATCCGAGCATACTTCTGGTTCCCGCCGGCTACATCGGCATGGCGATGTTCGTGATCTTCATGCTGGCCTCGGACCTCTATGAAGACATGAAAGAAATTGCCGTGCGCGATCAGCTCACGAGGCTATTCAATCGTCGTGGATTCGGCGAGCAAGGCAGCATCGCATTTGCCAATGCGCGCCGCGCTGACCAAGTGGTTTCGGTCATCGCCGCTGATATTGATCACTTCAAATCAGTGAATGACGAGTTTGGTCACGGCATAGGTGATGAAGCGCTACGACACTTCGCGACCTTGCTGTCCGATAATCGTCGTGTGGAAGACATCGTTGCCCGCATTGGTGGCGAAGAGTTCGTACTGGTTCTTCCCGGCACAGATATTCGCGAAGCAACAGCGGTTGCGGACGAATTGTGCATACGAATGGCCACCTCGCCGATGGTCACTGATGGTCGTCAAATTGTGATGACCTCGAGTTTCGGCGTAGCGGCACTTTCAAAGCAGGATACTTGCCTCACAGATATCGTCATCAAGGCCGATCGCGCCTTATATCGATCAAAACGTGCAGGACGCAACCGAGTTGATTTAGAATCGTCTCAAATAATGCGGAATTTCGATGGTTCCCTTGAGACGGTATAGCGATGCTGAAACTACTTAATTTTCCACAATCCACCTGCAGCCAGAAAGTCCGACTCACCCTTTGGGAAAAGGGTGTCGAATTTGAAGATCGTCCATTGAATTCGGCCAAGCGCGAACACCTGCAGGACTGGTACTTGAAGCTCAACCCGAACGGTGTGGTGCCGACGCTGTTGCATGACGATGCGGTCATTATCGATTCGTCGGTGATTATCGAGTATCTCGATGAGGTGTTTCCGGAAAACTCGCTGACGCCAGCGGACCCGGTAGGCCGTGCGCATATGCGCAAATGGCTGCGTTTTTTCGAGGAAGTGCCAACGGCCGCGATCCGAGTACCGTCATTCAATAAATACCTCAGCAAGCGCTTTGATAAATTGTCGCAAGAAGAATTCGATACCTTCGTTGAGAATCATCCAACACGTAAACAGTTCTATAAGAAGATGCGTAAAGAGGACGGTTTCGATGACCGTGAAACGCGCGTTGCGATTGAGCGTTTGCGGCAAACTGTTGAGAGAATGGAGAAGGGCCTCGAAGACAGCGGCGGCCCGTGGTTGATGGGTGAGCAACTCACTCTGGCAGACTACTGCATTACTCCGACTCTGGACCGTATGGAGAATCTGGGGCTTGCTGATACCTGGGCAGACTGCCCGAATGTCTGTGCCTGGTTCGAGCGCATTAAGGCGCGACCAGCTTACGCCAAGACCTACTATGCAAAAACCCGGCTGTCGGAAATTTACGATGGTGTGGATTTGGGTGCGGCAGAGAATACGGCGACCGTGGTAGCCGAGTAGTAGCGAATCGGCAGCAGGTAGGTCCGAGAGTTTTTCAACATGAATTAGTTTGCTCGGCGAAACTTCTTGCCTAGCGATGCAGAAGTGGCGGATGATCCGCCATATGCGCAACACGAGCAATGTGTTCCACCGCAGTCCTGATCACGACTATCCCGTCGCGGTGCGTGGTGATGGCGTTTATCTCTACGACAGTAGTGGTAAACAATATCTCGATGGCAGTGGCGGTGCCGCGGTCAGTTGCCTCGGGCACGGTAATTCAGAAGTCGTCGCGGCGATCAAAGCGCAAGTGGAGCAACTGGCGTACGCGCATACGGCATTCTTTACCAATGAGCCACAAGAGCATCTTGCGGCTCGGCTGGTGGAGAGATTCCCTGCTGCAGGGGCGCGCGTCTATTTTCTCTCCGGCGGATCCGAGGCGAATGAGACCGCGATCAAGCTGGCCCGTCAGTATTGGCTGTCTCAAGGGAAGTCCGACAAACATATCGTTATCAGCCGTAACCAGAGTTATCACGGCAATACCGTTGGCGCGCTTTCTTTGTCAGGCAATCCAGGTCGGCGGGAGATTTACGCACCTATCCTGCATGACTGGCCGAAGATCGATCCGTGTTACGCGTTTCGACATCAGAATGATGGAGAGTCTGAGCAGGACTATGGTGTCAGGACGGCACATGCTCTTGAAAGAGCGATTGGCGAGCAGGGCGCTGACAACATTGCTGCGTTTATCGCGGAGACTGTAGTCGGCGCGACGCTGGGAGCGGTGCCTCCGGTCGAGGGCTATTTCCGCCAGATCCGTGAGATATGCGACCGACATGACATTCTCCTGATTCTTGATGAGGTGATGTGCGGTAGTGGTCGGTCAGGTACTTACTTCGCGTTCGAGCAGGATGGTGTCGTACCAGACATCGTTACGACCGCCAAAGGTCTGGGTGGCGGTTACCAGGCCATTGGAGCAGCGCTAACGCAGGGATTCGTACACGACTCAATCGTTGCCAAGTTCGGCTCGTTCGCACATGGGCACACCTACATTGGTCACGCGACAGCTTGCGCCGCTGCAATAGCCGTATCGAATGTGATTGATGAGCAAGACTTGCTCAGCAACGTGCAGAAAATTGGTGAGCTGCTGAGTAGCGAATTGAGATCCAGCCTGGCGGAGAATCCGTTCGTCGGCGATATCCGCGGTCGTGGCTTATTGATCGGAATCGAGCTGGTCGCGGATCGCGACAGCAATGCGCCTGCCGATGCGGCGTTGGCGAGCGTGATCAAGAACGCAGCGATGGACGAAGGTCTGATTTTATATCCCGGAGGCGGTACGGCCGACGGCGTATCAGGTGCGCACATCATGTTGGCACCGCCCTTTATCTATAACAAAGATCACGTCGATGAACTCGTAACAAAGCTGGGCAAGGTCCTGATAAAGACAGGTGTGCACTAGTGCCGTTCGGGCATCAGAAATTTGCCGAGAATAAAGTCATGGTCATGTCAGCACCCAATGGTGCGCGTCGTGACCATGCAGATCACGCAGCACTGCCGATAACGGCAGACGAGTCTGCAGCGGATGCCGTAGCGTTGCTGGACGCCGGAGTGTCGATTCTGCATTTGCACGTGCGTGACGATGCCGGCAAACATTCGCTGGACGCAGAGCGTTACCGACAGGCAATAGCGGCGGTGAGAAAGCGTGTTGGCGAAGAACTTGTCATTCAAGTGACGACAGAGGCTGTTGGTCAGTACACGTGCGAGCAGCAAATCGCTCTCGTTCGAGAGCTAAAGCCCGAAGCCGTTTCTCTGGCATTGCGTGAAATCTGTCCGTTGGAAACGGAGGAACAGACCGCCGCAGAGTTTTTCGCCTGGATGCGCAGCGAGAAAATTTGGCCGCAATACATTTTGTATTCGGTGGATGACGTATTGCGCTTTGATGATATGCGGCAACGCGGAATTTTTGCCGACGACGCGCCGTTCGCGATGTTTGTCGTAGGCGAATACGCCAGCGCAACGCCGGGAAGCGTTACCGACCTGAATTTAATGCTGGCCGCTACTAATGCAGACGATTATCCCTGGGCCGTTTGTTGCTTCGGCCAGAATGAAAATGAGGTCATGTTGGCTGCGACTGCGCAGGGCGGCCACGTTCGCCTCGGATTCGAAAATAATCTGCATTTACCGGAAGGTGCCGTTGCTGCAGACAATGCGGCGCTAATCAGGCGTTATGTTGCGGATAGCGCCACCAGCAAACGTTTTCCGGGCAGTGCGGACGAAGTGCGGTCCTGTTTCCTCTGAGCGGACGACCATTTGTTGTAAAAACACGACACGATTCTTATTTCCTTCTGGAATAAGGCACTTATGAGGAATATAGTAGTCAGATAATTGACACAGTTACTAAATCCCACAGGGGAAAAACAATGAAGACATTTCTTAGAATGCTAGTGCCAGTAGTGGCACTGGTGTTACCAACTGCGATATTCGCACAGAGTTCTGGCGGTGATGACGCGATCGAAGAGGTCATCACAGTCGGTTCTCGAAACGCGAACAAGCCACGGACCGCGTCCGACTCGACCGTTCCTATCGATGTTATCGATGCTGAGAGCTTTAATTCACTCGGCAGTACGGCCGATCTGACCGACAACCTGAAAGCTATGGTGCCGTCCTATACGGCAACGCCAGCAACGGGCGACGGCAGCGCATTCGTTCGGCCGACATCACTTCGCGGCACAGCGCCCGATCAGATGTTGGTGCTTATTAATGGCAAGCGCCGGCATCGTTCATCACTGGTGCAGTTCTTTGCTCCTGCGGCTGGTAACGGTGCGCACGGGCCCGACATCGGTATGATTCCGGGTATCGCACTAAAGCGTGTTGAAGTAATGCGTGACGGCGCCTCGTCTCAGTACGGATCTGATGCGATCGCAGGTGTCTTAAATTTCGTAATGAAAGATGCCAGTGAAGGCGGTTCTGTTTCCGTGCAGGCCGGCGAGCATTTTGACGGCGAAAGTAGCTTGAAATTTGGAGCCAACGCTGGCTTCAGCATTGGCGATACAGGCTTCGTGAATGCGAGTATCGAAATTACTGATAACGACGCACTGTCACGTGGCATCCAACGACCGGATGCGCAGGCATTGGACGATGCTGGTGTGCCGGGTGTTGGCGCAGATTCACCGTTCGGCGACACGCCGTTGGTACAAACCTGGGGTCGACCAGAAACGGAAGGTGTTCGTTTCTATCTGAACTCCGGTTTTGACGTTAGTGATTCGTCGCAGTTGTACGCACGCTTCAGCATGGCGGACACGGATGGCCGTTATCGCTTCTTCTACCGCGGCCCTGACCACTCCAGCCTGACGCAACATCGCGCTGATGGATACACAGGATTGCCTGCCGGTTACACACCGTATCTCGATGGTGCACAAAGCGATGCATCGATTGTCTTGGGATTCAATGGCGAGTTCGATAGCGGTATGTCTTACGACTTCAGCTATAACTACGGCAAGAACGAGCTGGACTACTTGCTGAATAATACGGTCAATGGTGATCTGGATCTGGTTGGTACTTGTCCGGCCTGCGAAATTTCACAAAGAAACTTTGATGTTGGCGGCTACGCTCAGGAAGAAACCAATCTTAACGCGGACTTCTCTGTGCCTGTTGCCGATAACGTCAATCTGGCTTTCGGTATTGAGATTCGAGAGGAAGTATTTACCGCGTTTGCCGGTGAAGCTACTTCATTCTTTGGTGGTGGCTCCAGTGGTTTCCGCGGTATCGAACCTGCGAACGCAGGCGCTTTCAGCCGTGACAATACCGCTATCTACGCGGATATCGAGCATGACGTCACTGACCGCTTCCTGATTCAGTACGCGGCCCGCTATGAGAACTTCTCAGACTTTGGCGATACCTTGAATGGTAAGTTGGCGGCACGTTTCCGCATCAGCGACGGTTTCGCATTGCGCGGCGCGGTATCGACAGGCTTCCATGCACCGACACCAGGTCAGACGAACGTTAGTACCATTATCACAACGTTTGACGGAGCGACCGGCGCGCAGATCGAAGAAGGTCTGGTACCTTCAACAAGTCCTCTTGTCGCGTCAGTGGGTGGTACAGCGTTGACTGAAGAAAATGCAGTGAATATCAGCTTTGGCTTTACCTCGGACTTCGGCGATGCCTGGACGTTGACCGCTGATATCTATCAGATCGAAGTTAGCGATCGTATCTACCGCACGGGTGACATCGCGGTACCGCCTTTGCCAACCGATCCTCCGGGCGCACCTGCACGTTCAATTTCGTTCTACACGAACGCGCTTGATGTCGAGCATCAGGGTCTGGACATAGTATTGGATGGCAGATTTGACTTTGGTTCAACCTCCGGACTTGACCTCACGTTCGCTTACAGTTTCAACCAGATCGAAGTAACGGATCAGAAGGCCATCAACGGTGTGCTACCCGTTAGCGACGGAAATATTGAGGATATTGAGAACAACTATCCAGAAAGTCGCGCTGTTCTGACAGGAAACTTCCTGTTAGGCGAATCGTTCAATATATTGGCGCGCGCAAACTACTACGGTGATCATTTCGACGAACGCGGTCGCATAGGTGCTGCGGTCGATCCAAGTGCCAAGATTAGTTCGACGGTTTATCTGGATCTGGAAGCGGGCTGGAATTTGAGCGATCACTGGCGTCTGGTTTTGGGTGCAGTGAACGTCACTGACGAATTCGTCGACGTGATTGGACCGCCAAATGCAAACCGCCTCAGCGTTGGTCTGCAATACCCACGCCGCACAGTTGCTAACTACGAGGGTGGTTCGTACTACCTGAGAGCTGCTTTCAACTGGTAGGGGTTTGTCAGCAACACAAGCTGTAAAACAGAGGCCACACCCG
>CAYWYT010000037.1:0-14234 GCA_964462665.1 uncultured Woeseiaceae bacterium
AGCACCTTAGAAGGAAACGGGCAACGCGTCGCTCGCGTCACCATACGCAGAAGACAGACAATCAAGGCAGGACCCTCAACACGGTCTCGATCAGTGAACGGCCCGCGTCCGTTGAAGGCCGGGCGGTACCCGGTCATTGGGAAGGTGATCTTATCTCCGGATCCGGTAATACGTATATCGCGACGCTGGTCGAGCGTCACACACGCTATGTAAGGCTCGCCAAAGTTGATAGCAAGAAGACCGAGGCTGTGATCAATGCACTCATCAAACAGGCGCACAAGTTACCGCGGGAACTTTACAAATCGTTAACCTGGGATCGCGGTAAAGAGATGGCCGATCACGAACGCTTCAGTCTAGCCACCGACATTAATGTCTACTTTTGTGATCCGCAAAGTCCTTGGCAACGCGGTTCGAATGAAAACACCAATGGCTTACTATGGCAGTACTTCACAAAAGGAACCGACCTGTCCGTTCACTCGCAAGCTAAGCTCAATGCGGTAGCCCGACAACTAAACGAACGACCAAGAAAGACGTTAAACTATGAAACACCAGCCGAACGTTTTGATCGATGTGTTGCGACGATCCATTGAATTCGCAGAGAATAGCAGCCGCTCGCAGTAAGAGTCAAGACTTGCCACTCGCCCTACTCTTCTTGACACCTAACTTTTGACCATTAGTTAGGCCTTAATTTTTGCGGATAAGTTGGGGCTCTCGCCGCACGGTTCTTCGCTGATTTATCACTGGTCAAATAGCTCTCTTCACGCGAATTGCAATCATCCCAACACCCAAAAAGATGACGCCGGTGATGACCAGAGTGACTGGCCAGCCCAGCGAATCTACGAAATGCTTTGCTGAGAAATAGCCGATAAACGAGAGCATTGCCAGGACAGTGGTTAACAACATCGCCCGGCTTTGCAGGACCACGCAGGCGTACAAGATAGAAGCCGTCACCGCCAAGAAGAGAAGTTCGATTGGTGTGTTCTGTACAAGATCGAACAGGCCAGCATAGAGCATGGCTGAGCCGATCAAATATCCCAGACCAATCAATCGCGGATATCTATCCGCCTTGTGCAGCCCATACGCTGTAATGACCAGGCTCACGCCAATGATCAGGCTTGCCCAGTTGGCGGCTGTCGCGTTTGCTATCACATCGAACAGGCCGCCGTTCAACCAAAACGATCCAATCAACAGCGCCAACTCCGCAAGGACACGCTGTGGTGTCTTTTCCAACGCGGTGCCAACCAGGAACAGAGAGGCCCCAAGCACAATAGCGATATGGGCATACGACATGCCGAGCATATCGAGGCCCACTTGCATGAATCCGTACACAAAACACAGCCCGAAAACTGCGAACAGCGTGCGCTGGTATTTGCCGAACAATACGCCCATGTGCACGGCCATAGTCCCGCTTACAAAAAGCACCACATTTCGCCAGTTGCTGGTACTAGGAAATACCTCATCAATGAGGACGAGCCAACCACCGACCATCATGAAAACCATCGCAAATGTTAGCGGCCCTACTGCTCGGGGATACTTGTTCCCATGCAACGCCGAAGCCAAAACAAGGAGCAGAATGTAGCCAATGCCCAGCGTGACGAAAATTCGCATCGCGCTGCTCATGCTGCCCCAAAACATGCCAATGTAGGTGCCGATACCCGCGAGTATGAAAATCGCTCCTAGATAAACAAACAGTGTCTTTGCAATGTCACCTTTGTCGCGTTTGGTTGATGCAGCGTCAGTGGCGGCCGGCGCAATAAACGTCGTTTCAACCTCACCTGGCGAAATGTCGTAGGTAACCATGAGCTGGCGAATGTGTCGCAGCGCGCCTGGCTTGTCAGTGATGCTTGATATACCAAGAATTCCCGCCAAAAACGGCCAGACCCACATGCCGCCGCCGATCAGCACGATTATGACGATCAGGACGATCATTCCGATCACTGTGGCAGAACCCAACCGACAAATTGAGGATTGCGACTGTAGTATCGAGCATTCGAATTTGGCAGCCGAATACTGCGTCCACTCTTCGTCAGTACCGCTTCATTGTTGTACCGTCGCGAGTAAAACAGGCCGCCGAATATGTTGCCCGTATAGCGATGGTCTGCTGCTCTAAACTCGTAGCCATCCGGAGCGACGCTGGACGAATCAATTCTCAGATCGGCGAGATCGGGTACATCGATCACGGTTGTTGTTGGCTGTTGCGGAGCGGCGTCCGATCCGTTACCAGACGAAACCGGGTTGGCCGGAAGGATGATCGCGATTTCCTGCACGCCTCCCGATTGCGGGTTGTAACGCCACAAGCGTGGCCGTTCGTTCCCGTAGGCCGCGCCTTGGTAGATTACCTGCGCCTTTTGTTCCACCACAGTGATCTGCACAACGTTCGGATAATTATACGTCCCGGTGGCATAGAGCAGCTCATACTGGGGGTTCGCTACCAATAACTGGGGTAGTCCCGAAACTACGAGAAAAACGACGACAAGCAATAGTGGCAAACCGAGGCCATATGCGATGGTGGGGTTTTCTTGGATGAATTTTTTCATGCTACCGCCCAGTAATTTGGAGCCAACCATCGCAATTGTAGTTCTTCATTATACGCATATAGCTTAGTCAAACTCGGTGAAGAAATCGATCGCCCGCTCGTATTGAAGATGCAATAACTACGCCGCATAAGACCGGCACAGGTTATCCTGACGAAATGACCCAACATGTGATATTTGCGGCGCCATTCTTAATGGCGGCTACGCTGCGCTTCCTTTACGGTGCTGCGAGCTTGCCGGGTGTGGCATTGACGCTGGTCAGCCAGGATCCAGAAGCTAAACTGCCCCCGGACTTGCGCTCGGCCATCGCCGGCCACTGGCGGGTCGATGATGCCCTCGACCCGCAGCAGCTCGTAGATGCAGCGCGTGCATTGGAGTCCCGGTTTGGCAAGGCGATCAGTTACATGGGGCCGTTGGAGCAATTGCAGGTGCCGCTTGCAGTAGCTCGGGAGGTTCTCGGCATCGATGGCCTGTCTTCCGAGGCAGCGAGAAACTTTCGCGACAAATCGCGTATGAAAGATGTGCTGCGAAACGCAGGCATTCCCTGCGCGCGTCACGCGCTCGTTGGCGATCGTGTGGCGGCTAAATCGTTCATCGAGCGAGTTGGCCTGCCGGTGGTTGTGAAGCCGCCTGCTGGTGCCGGTGGCAAGGGGACCTACAGGCTGGATCGGCCGGAGGAAGTCGATAGCTACTTGCAACGGTCACCGCCAAATTCACGCGAGCCAACATTGTTTGAAGAGTTTGTTCGCGGCACGGAACATTCTTTTGACTGCATTTTTGTTAACGGTAAACCTGTGTGGCATTCGATATCGAGATACATGCCGTCGCCACTCGAGGTTCTTGAGAATGCCTGGATACAGTGGTGCGTGTTGCTGCCACGCGATGTCTCCGGAGCAGAGTACAATTCGATACGCACGGCAGGATTCGCAGCAAACGAGGCACTTGGCCTGCAAACAGGATTGAGTCATATGGAATGGTTTCGCATGGCAGATGGCAGTATCGCCATATCGGAAGTTGGCGCGCGGCCACCGGGTGCGCAGTTCGCATCGCTTCTTTCCTATGCGCACGATGTAGATTTCTACAAGGCATGGCCTCGATTAATGGCATTCGGAGACTTCGATCCGCCGCAGCGAGAGTACGCCGCCGGCGCGGCATACATCCGCGGCCAGGGACGCGGTCGCATCAAGCGTATAGCCGGCATTGACGAAGTACAGCGACGCTTCGGTGCAATCGTAGTTGAAGCAAAGCTGCCGCAGGAAGGTCAACCGCCGAGCGACAGCTACGAAGGTGACGGTTACATCATCGTGCGTCACCCTGATACCGACGTGGTTCAGGACGCTCTGCAGCAGATCGTCGGTACTATTCGCGTAGAGCTGGCATGAATACGGGCACTCCCTGGCGGATATTATTGGGTCCGCAACGGCCGCACATCAATCTCGACAGTGCGATCGCACAATCGGGAATCGGCGATGCCCCGATCGCCGTCATTTCGGCCGCGTGGCAGGAAGCCGAAGGCGACATCGGAGATATCCAGCGTCTGGTCAGAAATCCATTGCACGACCTCGGTGTTTACCAGCGTGCCGATTCTGTATTTGCGGCGGATGATGCACTGCTGGCCGCGTACCGAACGCGGCAAGACCAATTGATTGAACAACAGAGAATGTACCGACTGCGGCTACAGCAGCTAATGATCGCCGCCCGCGCAATTTTGCTTGTCGAAGGCAACGTCACAGCCGTCGCCGAGGAGCGAAGGCATGCAATTTCGCAGCTGCGCGCTTTGGACAAACATCATTTACGTCAGGTTCGCAAAATCAACGCGCGCTTCGATGAGCACTACAGTGTCCAGCGTCATCAACTGCTCGCCGACAATGTCGCTGCACTCAGAGAGGAAATGTCACAATGCGAGACGGTTTTGATTACTGGCGGAAATGTCGTCGTCCTGATGAATCGCCTGAGTCTGTTTGGCTTCGACTCGTTGCTTAGGGATAAAAATATTGTTGGCTGGTCCGCCGGTGCCATGGTGTTATGCGACCGCATCGTGTTATTTCACGATCGTATGCCGCAGGGTCGCCGAGATCCGGAAGTAATGTGCGAAGGACTTGGCATTATTCCGAGTACAGTATTGTTACCGGATGCGCGCGGCCGACTACGGAAGAATGAGCCCGTACGCAGCAGTCTTTTCAGCCGCCGTTTTTCGCCGGCAACTTGCCTGACGCTGGATAATGGATCGTTGCTGCGTATGCAGGACGATAAAGTGACCACCAGCGAGGAAGTACAACACCTGTCGCGCGACGGAAAATTCGCGCGGGTAAATTCAGTATGAATACCGCCTTGAGAAATCTGTTACGTAAAGCGAGCCCGGATGCAGCCGATGTCGATGCAATGATTCGGGAAAACAGCTTTCCGTTGGTCGACGGAACCGACGTCACGTTTGTTTTTCGTGGTCACGCCGACGCGGTTTTCCTGCGTTGCTGGATATCCGGTCTCGATACGGCGCAGCCGTTTCAGGCGCTTGCTGGAACCGATCTTTGGGCAACAACCATCGAGTTACCTAAAGGATCACGAATTGAATACAAGTTCGAAGTGGTCTCCGGCGATACGAAGGAGCTGATTCTTGATCCCCTTAACGGCGTATTGGCGCACGACCCGTTTGGCGCAAATTCGGTTTGTCAGGGCTATGGTTACCAACGACCGGAATGGTCAGAACACGACCCGGTGTCACGCGAGGGTTCGTTGCTGCACAAGCAAATACAAAGCGCCGCATTCCAGCAAGCACGCGACCTACAGGTGTACTTGCCTGCAACGTATCGCGAAAATCGACGCTATCCGTTGCTGGTCGTACACGACGGCGAAGACTACTTGCGATACGCCGACCTTAAGGTGGTGCTGGACAATTTAACGCACCGTCTCGAGATTCCGTCGGTTATTGTCGCTCTTGTGCAATCCCCTGACCGCATCAAGGAGTATTCGGGCAACGACCGGCATGCACAGTTCATCGCCGAGGAACTGCTGCCGTTTATGGCTGCAGAATATCCGTTGATCGATGACACAGAATCGCGTTTCCTTATGGGGGCCAGCTTCGGTGGTGTTGCTTCCCTGCACACCGCCTGGCGCTACCCGGATCGTTTCGGCTCGTTGCTACTCCAGTCCGGCTCGTTCGCATTCAGTGATATCGGCCGCCACAATCGCGGTCCAGCATTCGACCCGGTTGTGCGCTTTATGAATGAATTTCGTGAGCAACCCGAACGGCCCGCGGCGCGAGTATTTATCAGCTGTGGTATGTACGAGTCGCTGATCTACGAGAACCGCTCTCTGGTCCCGCATTTGCAGTCAAAAGGCGTGGAAGTACGCTTTGAAGAAGCGCGCGACGCTCACAACTGGGAGAACTGGCGTGACCGCCTGCGCATTGGCCTGTCGTGGATCATGCCGGGCCCCGCATGGCAGGTTTACGAATAACGTTTACGTACCTGCTATATTGACTTCTGCTCCACTCCAGCAAGGAAAAACCGTGGCTAAACAAACAAGACACATCGGCCTGTCCCTCGGCGCCGATATTTGCTGGCCGATTTGTTATGAGGCTCTGCTTAAGGAACTCGATCTTTCGCTGCAGATCGGCGAGAACAGCGTTAACTTCGAGGTTGAACGTATACAAATCGAACCGTTCGATCTGATGCAAGATTGTAAGTACGACGTCGTGATTGACCGACTGACACACTGGTACTTCACGTCGCGTGAGTGGATTAAGAAGTCCGTAGTGGTCAACGACCTTTATGTCCTCAATAATCCATGGACCTTGCAGTCTATGGAAAAGCACACCTCGTATTGCGCAATGATGCGACTCGGATTCCCGGTTCCCAAAACCTGGATGGTACCGCCGAAGGAATACCTCGAATCGGCCGACCTGCAACCGACGCTGCGACGCTACGCAAAACTATTCAACCTCGGCGATATTGGCGACAAAATCGGTTATCCGCTGTTTATGAAACCTTATGACGGCGGCGCCTGGGTTGGTGTCACAGCGATCAAGGATCGCGAAGCACTTCTCGCAGCGTATGAGGAAAGTGGTACCCGCGTAATGCACTTGCAAGAAGGGATCATTCCGTTCGACGGCTTCGTTCGCTGCATCGGTCTGGGCGCCCAATGGCGCTGCGTTAATTACGACCCGGATGCGCCATTGCATGACCGCTATCGAATGGACGTCGACTTCCTGTCGAGCGCGGAAGAACAACGCCTCAAAGACATAACCATGGTGATCAACGCGTTCTTCGGCTGGGACTTCAATTCCTGCGAATCTTTGCTGAGCGGTGGCGAGTGGCACCCTATCGACTTCGCGAACGCTTGTCCTGATTCGCAAGTGACATCGCTGCACTTTCACTTCCCGTGGCTGATTAAGGCCAATTTGCGCTGGTCAATCTTCTGCGCCGCAACCAAGCGACGACCCGACACAGACCTGCACTGGCGCGAGTATTTCGACATCGCCGATAAGGATATTCCGTTCGAAGAAAAACTGGCCGCGTATGTGAAGATCGCACGCAAGCGATTCGATGTTGATGAATTCGACGCGTTTTGTGACCAGCACCTGAGTCACCTGGACGAAGTCGCCGACGCCTATTTCGCGACCGAGGGCGTGCGTGATGCGATTCGCGAGAAAGTTGAAGCGCTCTATCCGGAACACGAGTTTGACGAATTCACCCAACTGTTCTGGGATCGAATCCAAAGTTCGCTCGCAACGTCGTCATGAAGGATATTTTTCGCTGGTATTCCGCAAACGTTGAGCAGGAAGTGCAGCTTGTTCGCTGGGGCCACATGGGTACGCCGGTTTTGTTGTTTCCGACTGCGGGCGGCGATGCGGAAGAAATCGAACGCTTTCACCTGATTCGAGTGTTGCAGCCGTTACTTGATGCGGGACGCATCAAGATCTATTCGACAGACAGTGTCGCCGGAAAGGCGTGGTTCAGTGGCGAGCACTCGGCGGAATATTGTTCGCGACTGCAAAACTGTTTCGACGCACTCATATACAAAGAGATAACACCGGCTATTCGAAAAGACTGTCAATCCGACGACATTGAAATCATTACGGCCGGCGCTTCGATCGGGGCGTTCAATGCCGTCGCGGCACTCTGTCGGCACCCCGACGCTTTCAAGTTAGCCATTGCAATGAGCGGCACCTTCGATCTATCCAAATACCTTGAAGGCAGCTTCAATCAGGACTTCTATTTTTCGTCGCCGCTGCACTACTTGCCGCGCCTTGAGGGCGAGCAACTGGAATTGCTGCGCAAGCGGCTCGTGTTGTTGCCAAGCGGCGAGGGAAATTACGAGGATATTGGTGAATCATGGCGCATCGCTCAGACTCTGGGTGCCAAGGGCGTCCCGAACCGCGTCGACCCATGGGGTGCGAATTATCATCATGACTGGGTGACATGGCGCGAGATGCTGCCAAAATACCTGGACGAGTACGCTTAAGCGCTGCTATTCAGCAAACATTTCCAATTCCGAACCAACAGCATCGGCCATCTCTATGGTGGTCTGTAAATCCGGGTGGCGCAGCATAATAAAGCCGTCAGAAACCAGCGTCTTGCGCCAATCCCGGCGCGGCGTGCCAGGTTGCAGCAGGGTATTCCAGACGACATGTTCGCCAAATCGGGCCTGCAGTTCATCCGTACCGTCAATATGCGTTATTCGCCCGACACCGCGTGCGCGTTTGAAAATCGTCGCAACGTTGTAACGACGACGATACGACTCCAGAATTTTGCCTTGGGTAAGGGCTTGCCCCCACGCTTTGAACACGTCGAAGTCGCAGGCGTATTTCATTTGATCAACTTGATGTGCGCCGGGCGGTCGCCCGCCGATTTCGCCGAATACCACTTCGCCGTCGGCTTTCCGATACCACTCCATATGCGTGAAGCCGGTCCCGAACTGCAGCGCCTTGATCACATCGAATCCCATCTTCACGCCGCCAGCCAGATCGGGGTGATCAACATCCTGCAGCGCAATAACTTGTGGGCTGATCCATTCATTGCTGCGCGCAATAAGTGGTCGCGGCCGGTACCAGGCGATATTGTAGTAAGCAACCTCACCGTCCACCGTAATGGTGTCGAAGGTATACTCTTCGCCATCGATGAATTCCTCAATGCTGATCGTGGGTACGTGGCGCAATAAAGGCAGTACCGCGCGCATTTCCTCTCGCGAGTCGACGCGGTAAGTGTCCGCCGAGCCGGCGCCGTCGATTGGCTTCAGGATGACGGGAAAGCCAATCGCCTCCACGGCTTCCCAGCATCCCGCAATGCTATCCACCGCAATATGCCGCGGCGTTCGAATGCCCGCATTGTCGAGCGCCACTTTCATGGCTTCCTTGTCACGAAACAAGCGGGCGTGCTCAACGTTCATGCCGGCAACACCAAAGTGCTCGCGCAACTCAGCTGCCAGCATGACGCCTGGCTCCCACAAGCATTCGATGTGATCGAGTTGCTGGCCCTTGAGATGCTGCTGCAACTCGGCGATGACTTTGGCGCTGTCCCACAGCGACGACACCTGTACATACTCAGATAAGTGATGTCGCACCAGGTCTGGCAGGCCGCCAGCGTGCTGATCTCCCACGCCAAAGACGCGTGCGCCGGCCTCCGCCAGGCCGCGCGTGAATTCAGGCATGTCAGCGGGATAACCAGGGGATATGATTAGAACGTTCATGCCGTAGAATAACATTCGTGACCAAAAGCAAAAAATTAAACGTCTGTCTGGCTACCTCAGAATTCGCTCCGCTCGCCAAGGCAGGTGGACTGGCTGATGTCAGCGCCGCGCTATCAGCCTATCTGCATGGCTCCGGGCATGATGTCCGCGTGCTTATGCCCTACTACTCGACGCTCAATCGAGAGGGACTGGCTATCGAGCCGCTCGATGAGCTGCAAAATCTAACTATCAGCATGGGCCAGTGGGACGTTGAATACAGTATCGACTGGACCGTTCTGGAGAACGACACTCCCGTATTCTTGCTGCGCTGCCCGGCTTTGTATGACCGCGATGGCCTGTACACGTCCGCCGACGATGAACATTTGAGATTCTTGTTGCTGTCCCGGGCGGCGATCGAAATGTGCCAGCACATGGAGTTTTCTCCGGATATTTTTCACTGTCATGACTGGCACACCGGACTCATACCGCTGTATCTCAAGACTGTGTACGCCTGGGACAAGCTGTTTGCGAATACGAAGTCGGTCATGACAATTCACAATATCGGCTATCAGGGCATGTTCAGCAGTGACATAGTTGCCGACCTCAGCCTTGGCGAAGACGAGCGCAAGCTGCATCAGGATGACCTGAAGAAAGGGGTCGTCAATTTTCTTAAAACGGGATTGCTGCACGCCGACTTGCTCACGACGGTCAGCCCGACGTACGCGCGCGAAATACAGGGCGCCGAGTACGGCATGGGACTGGACGATGTATTGCGTGCCCGCGGTGACGCATTAATTGGCATTCTTAACGGTGTCGATGAGCATGAGTGGAATCCTGCAACGGACTCCTTGATTCCACGCAATTACACAGCAAAGGATCTCAGCGGTAAGGAGGTCTGCAAGCAGCAGTTGCAAACGGAACTTGGCCTGGAAGTAAACGCTTCGCGGCCGTTGATCGGAATTGTCAGCCGACTGGTTGGACAGAAAGGCTTCGATCTATTGGAGCGCGTCTTGCCACGCCTGCTCGAAGCGAGAGATTTTTCACTGGCCGTGCTTGGCGGCGGCGAGCCGGGCTTTGAAAAATTTTTCGCAGCCGCGCAACAACACGCGAGTGGCCGTGTCTGCTTCTATCGCGGCTACAACAACAAACTGGCACATTGGATCGAGGCTGGGTCGGACATGTTTCTGATGCCGTCCCGTTACGAGCCGTGCGGCTTGAATCAGATGTACAGCCTGAAATACGGAACAGTTCCGATAGTGCGTGAAACAGGCGGCTTGGCAGACTCGGTTCAAGCAATTAACCCGCGTGACGGTAGCGGTACAGGCATCCTGTTTCGCGACTACGATGAAACCGGCCTGTATTGGGCGGTCAACACAGCGCTGGACCTGTATGACGACAAGCCGTTGTGGAAAAAAGTCGTTCGCAATGGCATGGCCATGGACTTTTCCTGGCAACAACAAGGGGAGCAGTACGTGAATATATTTCGCCAGCTGTCTGGCAAATGAACGTTATTTTTGTAGAGCCATCGTTTCCGCGTAATCAGCGCGAGTTTGTACGTGCATTACATGCGAGCGGTGCGAATGTAATCGGCATCGGCGAGCGGCCGGTCGAATACCTGGATGACGAAATGCAGGCCTGGTTGAGCGAGTACGTTCAGGTGCGCTCCGTTGTACACGAGCCGTCATTGCTTGAGGCCGTCAAAAAGATTCAGAGCCATGTCTGGGTCGATCGCATCGAGGCGACGATCGAAGCGCACATCATGCCGGTCGCCGCCGTGCGAGAAGCGCGCGGCATACCAGGCACATCTGTTAAGACGGCATATTTGTGTCGTGACAAACCGGCAATGAAAGAAGCATTGCGTCAGGCCGGTATTTCCTGTGCACAGTCGACGCGCGCCGAATCTCCGCAGGATGCCAGAGACTTCGCGGCATCGGTCGGCTATCCCCTAATCATCAAACCACCAGCCGGTGCCGGCGCCGCGGGTACCTATAAGGTCAGTAGCGACGCAGAGCTGGAAGGTGTAATTGCCGAATGTGGTCTCACCGATGGCCACGCAATGGCGATCGAAGAATTTATCGAAGGACACGAGGGGTATATCGACACGCTCTCGATTAGTGGTGAGGTCAGGCATGAATTCATCACTCACTACTATCCTAACGTTCTTGAGGCCATGCGCGAGCGCTGGATATCACCACAGATGGTCACAACCAATCGCATTGACGCACCGGGATATAAAGAAGTTCGCGAGATGACTCGCGAAGTCATCAAGGTATTGGACATTGGCACATCTGCAACACATATGGAGTGGTTCTACGGGCCGAAAGGACTGAAGTTTTCCGAGATAGGCTGCCGCCCACCGGGTGTCGGTCAGTGGGATGTCTACAACGCGGCGAACGAGTTTGACCTTTTCTTCGAGTGGGCGTGCGCGCTGGTCAAGGGTGATACACATAAAGATCCATCGCGTCGCTACGCCGCCGGCATGATTGCGCTTCGACCTGATCGGGACGGACAGATCAGCGGCTATTCGGGTATTGATGAAATCAACGCGAAATACGATGACTGCATCGTCAAAGCACACCTACCGAATCCCGGAACTCCGACGCAGCCTGTTGAAGCAGGCTATATGGCGAACGCGTGGTTGCGCGTGCGCCACCCGGACTATGACACTCTACGTAGCATTCTTGATGACATCGGGCAGACGCTCAAGGTACACGCAGCATGAGTGGCAACGAGAACAAGTAGTTCAAGAACCTGCAGAAACATTTTTTGTTTTTCGGTGTTGGATACTTCCGCCGTGTCCATGAGCTATCGGTAGGGCTCTTTATTTCCGAGCACCACTCCGTTGTCAACCGCATATTGCTCCCAGGCATTTATTAACGAACTTAAAATTTCTGGAAACTCTTGCGACAAATCCTTAACTTCACCTGGGTCTGTGGCGAGATTGAACAACTCCCAATCTGCAGAACCCTGCGGCTCCAGCAACTTAACGGCTTTCCAATCGCCGCGTCGATAACCCAATTTATTGAATAGCTCCCAACCCAGGCCTTCGTCATCAGTACGAACTTGAGAATTGGAAGAGTTCAATAAGCCCAACCAACTCTTGCCCTGTAGCTCATGCAGTTCACGACCTTCGAATTCGTTGTCCGTTTCATCAAGTCCGGCCAGGTCGAGAATTGTCGGAACAACATCAAGCACTGAAACTAAACCATCGTATTTAGCTGCTTGATTGTTGGCTTGGGGATAGTGAATAAATCCAGGCACTCTGATCCCACCATCGGTCGGCATGCCCTTGTAAAGACGGTTGGGGGTATTGCCAACCACAGCCCATTGCTCTCCTAAAAAAACATAGGAAGAGGCTGACCCTAAATTTTCAACGCCATTGTCAAAGTTCTGCATCCAGGTTGAAAAAGGCGGACCAGCGTCTAGTGGAGCACCTTCTGAACCGTTGTCCGACATGAAGACAATGACCGTATTTTCGAATTGGCCGCTTGCTTTCAAATATGCAATCAACTCACCAAACTTTCTATCCAGGCGGTCGACCATAGCAGCATAGATTTCCATGCGTTTCGCCTCATACAGCCGACCTTCTTCAGACAAATCCTGCCAACTGCCAATAACGTTGGATAAGCTTGCAAGCGTTGCTGTTTCTGGCACCAACCCCATTTCCTTCTGGCGCTTGAGCCGGGCATCCCGGATTGATTGCCAACCGGAATCGTATTTACCCTGGTACTCCGCGATGTCTTCCTGTGGCGCTTGCAATGGCCAATGCGGCGCGGTGTATGCAAGATACGCAAAAAATGGATCGCTCGAACCCTCAATGCTCTTTAGATAGCTTATTGTGTCGTTCGTGTAAAAATCAGTGGAATATGAAAAGTCATCACTGAGTTGGACGGATTTGCCATTTTCACGATAGGTGGCGGGATGATATTTGGCGTGCAACCCGCTTTGGTCAAAATGGCTGGCTCCACCATTGATGAGGATATAGGACTGATCAAAACCGCGTGCTGCCGGAGACTGCTCTTCGGTTTCCCCAAGATGCCATTTACCGGTCATAAAAGTATTGTAATTCGCTCTCTTTAAACGCTCTGCAATGGTGAGAACATGATCGTTGAGGAAGCCTTCGTACCCCGGCAACCCAGCTTGGTTTTCTGCAATATGGACCGCCATTGCTCCTATGCCCGCACGGTGGTGATCTACGCCCGTCATCAGCATTGATCTTGTTGGTGAGCAAGTCCCGGCGACGTAATAATTTGTGAACATCAAACCTTGCTGCGCAAGGCTATCCAGGTTCGGTGTCTCTATTTCGCCACCATAGATCCCGAGGTCGGAATATCCGAGGTCATCGGCCACTACAATCAAAAAGTTGGGTCGTTGCTGCGGAGTCCCATCAACACAGGCGGTCATAAGCACAACGAAAACCGTGGCCCAGCACGCTCCGTCGTACCTAGTACGTCGGCCCTTGGGGTTTTCCAGTGGATGCTTCATTCAATCAAAGACTATCACGCGAGCGGCTGCTTTCGGGTTTGTAGCGTGGCCCAGTGAATTAACGGACTGATAACAGACGAAAAAAAGCAAATCCGAAGATTCGCCCTTGTATAAATTGTACGCATATCTTAATGCTACAAGTCTTAAGCTGTGCTGGCATGGGCCCTGACTGCGAAGTCCCAACCGTGAGCATGCAATCGTTTCGTCCGATCGCCTCCGACTTGGCGCAGTCGTGGTTGCAATTTCCTGAAACAGGTCACACCTGAACGACCTTCTTAGAGGTTAATATTCTAGATATCAGAGAGATACACCCAAGGAGAGCGTAGATGAACGCGAAACACATTCTGTTTGCCCTAGGCATATCTTTTATTCTTTATTCTGCATTCAAGAAAGCCGACGCCGTCCAGAGCATCGAGTTTCATGGCGAATCCTACGAACTGAGTGACACGCTAAGACGTTCAGGGTCGACCGTTCATATGTACACCCCGGGCGGGGCCAATTTCGCGCGTGCTGGAAAGTACATTCAAGTTGTTAGTATGCCCGAGGTGG
>CAYWYT010000038.1:0-14078 GCA_964462665.1 uncultured Woeseiaceae bacterium
CGTTTCTCATTCACAGCCTGTCCTTATCAATCGGCTCGCCGGCGCCATTGGATGAACAGTTGGTTCGCGACATCAAAAAGTTCATGACAGATCACAACATCCGCATGTATTCAGAACATCTGAGCTACTGCGGCGATGACGGTCACCTCTATGACTTGATGCCTATCCCGTTCACCGAAGAGGCTGTCCACTATGTGGCCGCCAGAGTTCGACGCGTACAGGACATTCTTGAACAACGTATTGCATTGGAGAATGTGTCTTACTACGCACCATCAGACACTTCGATGACAGAAGTACAATTCCTGCTCGCCGTGCTTGAGGAATCTGACTGCGATCTCATGCTCGACATTAACAACATTGTCGTCAATAGCATTAATCACGGCTACGACACGCATGAATTCCTGCACCAGATGCCGGCAGAACGTCTGCGCTATTTTCATCAGGCCGGCCATTACGTGGAAGCACCGGATTTGCGTATCGATACTCACGGCGCCGCCGTAGACGATCAGTCATGGCAGTTGTTGCAAGACGCTTACGACCACTTCGGACCGGTTCCCACATTGCTGGAACGCGACTTCAATTTCCCACCGATTTCTGAGTTACTCGCCGAAGTTGGCCGCATCCGTTCCCTGCAGACTGCAGCTGCCAACAAGGCGGTCGCGAATGGCTAAGCTCCCCGATTTTCAGGACAAGCAATACGCCTTCGCGGCACATATACGCGACCCTGAAAATGTCGCTGCGCCAGCGGATATCGAAAACCGTCGCATGGGGATTTATCGTGAATTGTTTTTCAACAATCTACGTAGCCTGCTGTCGAACATGTTCCCTGTGCTCAAGAAATTGCATAGCAAGGAAGACTGGTCGGCGATCATTCGTCAGTTCATGATCGTGCACCGCGCAACTACGCCCTACTTCCTGCAGTTGCCGCGCGAGTTTCTTGCTTTTCTGCAGGACGAATATGAAGCGAAGGAAAGTGACTTCCCGTTCTTACTCGAACTCGCACACTACGAATACGTAGAACTCGCATTATCAATTTCAGAAGCCAGCAACGACATGCAGGGTGTGAATCCTGATGCTGACTTACGTGCCAACATCCCGGTTAAGTCCGAATTGGCATGGGCATTCGCATATCAGTATCCGGTGCATCGCATCGATACCGACTTTCAACCGGAGCGACCCGGAGATACGCCCACCTATCTGGCGGTTTATCGTGGCAGCAATGACAAGGTCGGTTTTCTGGAACTGAACCCAATTACGGCAGGCCTGCTGGATGCAATCGACAACAACGATCAAAAGCTGAACGGCGAAACCTTGTTGCGCAACCTGGCTGAGCAAACCAACTACCCTGACGTCGAAGCATTTGTTACTCACGGTGCAGTAGCGCTGGACGAAATGAGACAACTGGAAATATTAACTGGTGCACGGTCACCAGATTAAGGAGTACATAGATGGACAAGTTACTTGGACACTACAAGCGCATAGCGGACTATTTGTCCTGCGCCGGCACTTACGGTGCAGGATTGATCATGATTCGCCTGCTGATGGCGTACGAATTCGGTAAGGCCGGCATTGGTAAATACAATGGCCAGAACTGGTTTGGCAACGTGCAGGAGAACTTCATATTTCCATTCGATGTCATTCCCGTCAATATCAGTTGGTTCATGGCAACCTGGTTCGAAATTCTCGGCGCATTCGGGATCTTGTTAGGCCTGTTCACGCGGTTCTGGGCGATTACCTTGGTAGTGATCAGCATTGTGGCGATCTCCGGCGTTCACTGGCCGGCGGAGTGGAGTGGACTTGGCGAACTGTGGGAAAGCTATCGAATTACCAAGAAAGACGGTTCCGGCAATTTCCGTGTGCCGTTGCTGTTTATCGCGATGCTAATGCCGCTGGTATTCCACGGTGCCGGCAAATTAAGCGTCGACAATTTCCTCGCAAAATATTTCTTTAAATAGAGCATACAACGGTGGAATTCACTTTCTCAGCTCTGACCTTCTTGACCAACCTGCTGATTTTTTTATTCGGCCTCGGCATTCTCGCGGTCATCGTTATGTATATCGTTGATGTCACTCAGACCGAGCATTCTGTGCGCAGGAATTTTCCGGTTGTCGGGCGATTTCGCTATCTGTTCGAAGATATGGGCGAATTCTTCCGCCAGTATTTCTTCGCGCAGGACCGTGAAGAGATGCCGTTCAACCGCGCGCAACGTTCATGGGTTTACAGAGCGGCGAAAGGCGTTGATGCAACCGTCGCTTTTGGTTCAACACTGAACCTGTCACCCACCGGCACACCAATATTCGTCAATTGCCCCTACCCGACCATGGAAAAGGACGCTACCACGACGTCACCCATGCTGATTGGTCCGTACGCCGCCCAACCTTACGAAGCCAAGTCGATATTCAACGTATCGGCCATGAGCTACGGCGCAATATCAAAGCCAGCCGTGCTTGCGCTGTCGCATGGTTCCCGTATGGCCGGCAACTGGATGAATACCGGCGAAGGCGGCCTCTCGCCCTGGCATCTTGAGGGCGGCGCCGACATCATTTTTCAGATCGGCACGGCGAAGTACGGCGTCAGGGGTGAGGACGGCGGGATCGACGACGACAAACTACGGGCAGTCGCTGCGCATGAGACAGTCCGCATGATAGAGCTCAAATTAAGTCAGGGTGCTAAACCTGGCAAGGGCGGCATCCTGCCGGGTGCCAAAGTCACCGAAGAAATTGCCAAAATTCGGCACATCCCGGCCGGCGAGGACTCCATCAGCCCGAACCGGCATCCGGAAATCGACTCTGCCGTTCATCTACTCGACATGATCAATCACATTCGCGATGTTTCAGGCTTGCCGACCGGCTTCAAGGCAGTGATCGGCGCCTACGGCTGGCTGGACGAGCTGTTCGAATTGATTCGTGAGCGCGGCATTGAATCGGCTCCAGACTTCATCACTGTCGACAGCGGTGACGGCGGTACGGGCGCCGCACCGATGTGCCTGATCGACAGTGTCGGACTACCGATTCGGGAAAGCCTGCCATTGGTGGTCGACAAACTGAAACGCTACGGCCTTCGAGATCGAATCAAGGTCATCGCCAGCGGCAAGTTGATTAATCCGGCCGGTGCAGCAGCAGCGCTCTGCATAGGCGCCGATTTTATAAACTCGGCGCGCGGCTTCATGTTTGCGCTCGGCTGCATTCAGGCCCTGCAATGCAATAAGAATACCTGCCCTACCGGCATTACAACGCACGATAAGAAACTGCAGCGCGGCCTGGTTCCTGAAGACAAAGCAGAGCGAGTCAAAAAATACTCCGAGACCATGCGCAAGGACATCGGCATCATTGCTCATTCTTGCGGTGTGCCTGAGCCACGCGGTTTGCGTCGATATCATTGTAGAATAGTGCAGAGCGATGGACGCTCAGTTCCACTCGATGAAATATATCCGGAGGTAGAAAGTGCTTATTCTTAGAATCGTACTACTGGTTTTAGTTTCATTCGCCGCCAACGCTGCTCGCGCAGATCCGATTGACGAAGTCCTCGCTGCACAAGCCACAAGAATCGAGGCCACGCTAAATGCCGACGTTGCGGAACTCGACGAATGCTATGCCGAAGACCTGGTGTACGCGCACTCTGACGGCCGAGTCGACGATCGCGGCATGTTGCTTGCTGGCATCGCCACGGGACGAGTGGACTATCAGAAGATTGATATAATTGAGCAAGGAGTCCGCGTTTACGACGGCGTAGCCGTAATTACCGGCCGTGCCGATTTCCTCGTCGTCGTCGCGGGCGATCAGGTCAACGAAATGACACTAAGCTTTACGTCGGTCTACGTGCAAAACGACGGTCGATGGCAGTTTGCGTCCTGGCATTCCTCGCGGGTCGCTAGCGCTTCTTAGGCATATACAAATCGGTCAGCGTGCCCTCGTAGGCTTCCGCTGCAAACGCCACCGTTTCGGAGAGCGTTGGATGCGGGTGAATCGTCTTTCCGATATCCGCCGCATCTGCGCCCATCTCGACCGCAAGACCCACCTCCGCAATCAAATCGCCGGCATGCGGACCAACAATCGCACCACCGATCAACCTCTCGGTCTGCTTATCCCATAGCAACTTGGTAAAACCTTCAGCTTGTCCGATCGCCAGAGCGCGTCCACTCGCTGCCCATGGAATCTGCGTCTTATCGTAGTCAATGCCCTGCGCCTTCGCTTCTGTCTCTGTAACACCAACCCAAGCGATCTCCGGGTCCGTATAGGCGACTGAGGGAATGGTACGTGCATCGAATGAGCTGTTCTCACCAGCAGCCGCCTCAGCAGCTACCTTGGCCTCGTGAGTGGCCTTGTGCGCCAGCATCGGGCCCGGCACTACATCGCCAATGGCAAATATGTGCGCAACGTTGGTTCGCATCTGCTTGTCGACTGCAATGACGCCGCGCTCGTTAACTGCTACACCGGCTTTATCTGCATCCAGCTTGTCGCCGTTGGCACGCCGTCCCACAGCAACCAATACCCTGTCGTACACACCAATTTCCGGCGCGTCGCCGCCTTCGAAGCTAACTTCGATTCCCGGAACCGTGGCACGCATAGCGGTGACCTTAGTGCCTGTCATTATGGCTTCGTAACGTGGCTTGACGACTTTTAGAAACGGCCTTAGCAGGTCTTTGTCGGTTCCCGGCATTAGCGAATCAGTCAGCTCAACGACGCTCACCGCAACGCCCAAGGCGCTGTATACGCACGCCATCTCCAGACCAATAATGCCACCACCGACGACCAGCATCCGCTTAGGCAAAGGGTCCAGCTCGAGAGCGCCGGTCGAGTCGATAATTCTCGGATCATCCGGCAACCCAGGCAACATTACGGGCTGCGAACCCGCTGCAATAATGCACTTTTCGAATTCAATGACTTCGTCGTCAACGCGTACGCTATTTGCTGACTCGAACTTGGCGGTGCCATGCACAATTTGCACTTTGCGTTGCTTTGCCAAAGCGACCAGGCCGCCTGTTAGTCTGCCGACCACCTCGTTCTTCCAGCCGCGCAACTTAAGAGCATCGATTTCAGGTTTTGCGAATACGACACCATGGTCCGCCATCGCCGCAGCTTCATCGATCACTTTCGCGGCATGTAGCAATGCCTTTGATGGAATGCAGCCAACGTTGAGGCAAACACCGCCGATAACGTCATAGCGTTCGACCAGCGTAACTGCCAGGCCCAAATCCGCGGCGCGGAACGCAGCCGTGTAACCACCGGGGCCGGAGCCGATTACAAGTAGCTGCGTTTTTCGGGTCACGCCTCGCTTCCTTCAAGCAGTCCGGCAACGTCACTCAGCACTTGTCCAAGATAGGTCGTAAATCGAACCGCGGCCGCGCCATCAATAACACGATGATCGTAAGACAGTGATAACGGCAGCATGAGTCGCGGCTCGAACTCCGAGCCGTTCCAAACGGGTTGCATCGACGACCGTGATACACCGAGGATTGCAACTTCCGGCGCATTCACGATGGGGGTGAACGCCGTACCGCCAATCCCGCCAAGACTGGAAATAGTGAAACTCGCACCCTGCAGTTGATCCGCTTTTAGCTTGCCTTCTCTTGCCGCTAACGATAGCTCCGCCAGATCCTGTGCCAACTCGTAAACGCTTTTCTTGTCTGCGTCCCGAATCACCGGAACCATTAGGCCCTGCTCCGTATCCGCTGCGAAACCGAGATGAATATATTTCTTCATTACGAGGCTTTTGCCGTCGTCCGACAGCGAGGAGTTGACCTTCGGAAACTCCTGCAGAGCTGCGACGCAGGCCTTCAACACAAACGCTAACGGCGTTAGCGAAATGCCACGCTCTTTGGCAGGACCCTTAAGCTCCTGCCGCTTCGCCTCTAAATCTGTCGTATCCGCAAGGTCGTGTTGCGTAACATGCGGCAAATTGATCCAGCTTGCCTGCAAGCGCGGACCGGATATCTTTTGAATTCGCGTAAGTGGAACCGAAGCAATCTCGCCGAACTTCGCGAAATCGATGCTCGGCACTTTGGGCAACGCAGCACCAGCCGGAGCTCCGCCCTGCCCGGTCATTACTGCTTTAACAAACGCTTTGACGTCGTCATGCAGGATGCGTCTCTTGGCACCGGAGCCCTTGATCTGAATAAGATCCGCACCCAGCTCACGCGCTAGTTTGCGAACGGACGGGCCCGCGTGCGCACGCGAAAACCCGGCTTCGTTGATTGTTGGCAAGCCACCACCTGTTGCAGCTGGCGGCGGCGTTTGTGGTTTGGGTGCAGGTGCTGGCGTCGTTTTTTCTGCCGCCAATGGCGCCATTGTTTGAGTAGCTTCAACCGGCGCCGCAGCTTCGGCCCGAGCCTCGATGATCGCGAGTGACGATCCCTCCGAGACGTTGTCGCCGACCTTAACCAGAATCGATTCGATGCGCCCACCCACTATCGCTGGCACTTCCATCGCGGCCTTATCTGTTTCGATAGTTACCAGTGGATCATCAACGTCGATTTCGTCGCCGCTGGAAATATGTACCTCTATGACTTCGACATTATCGAAATCGCCAAGATCCGGCACCACAAGCGTCTGTACACCGCCGGTTTTCTTGGTTTCACCTTCTGGCTTAGCCGGTACGGAAAGCACTGTCGTATCGCCGGTCGCTTCATGCAATAGCGCCGGTGCAATGACCACCGTATCGCCAACTTCAATGGATAATTTGCCGATCACGTCACCCGTCGACACGCTATCTCCGACGGCAATACTGATCGACTCAATCAAGCCGTTTTCGGGCGACGGAATATCCATCGCTGCCTTATCTGTTTCGACCGTTACAAGGCCGGTTTCACGTTCAACAGAGTCACCAGCGGCGACCAGAATTTCAATAACTTCGACGTTTTCGAAATCGCCAAGATCAGGAACGATAATATCTATGCTTTGTGACATATCAGTATCCGACCAAGCTTACAGCGTGACCGGATCGGGACGATCCGGGTCGATGCCGTATTTTTCTATGGCCTGGGTGACCATTTTCTGATCGAGAGCACCTTCGTCGGCAAGCGCTTTGAGCGCTGCAGCCGCAATGAAGCGCTCATCAACCTCGAAGTGTTGTCGCAATGCATCACGAGAATCACTTCGACCATAGCCATCGGTTCCCAGGGAAATGAATCGCCCTGGAACCCAGCGTTGAATCTGATCCGGGATAATCTTCATGTAATCGGTAGCCGCAATGAAGGGCCCCTCGCGGTCGCCCAGACATTCTTCAACGTAACACTTGCGGGCTTCGGCCTCAGGATGCAACTGATTCCAGCGTTCTACCGCGAGCGCATCGCGACGCAGTTCGTTGAAGCTGGTCACCGACCAGATGTCGGACGGAATACCGAAGTCTTTCTCCAGTAGCTCTGCGGCAGCAATGACCTCGCGCAGGATTGTTCCAGACCCCATCAGTTGCGCGCGAATCTTACCTTGACCACCTACCTGCAAGAGATACATGCCTTTCAGAATTCCGGCCTCGACTCCGGTCGGCATTGGCGGGTGCACATAGTTCTCATTCATGCAGGTGATGTAATAGAAAACATTTTCCTGCTCGCCGATCATCCGTCGCATGCCATCTTGAACGATAACGGCCAACTCGTAAGCGTAAGTCGGATCGTAGGCCACGCAGTTCGGCACCGTCGAGGCATGCACCAGACTATGACCATCCTGATGCTGCAAGCCTTCGCCCGCGAGCGTTGTGCGTCCGGCAGTACCGCCGATCAGGAAGCCGCGCGCCTGTAAGTCACCGCCCGCCCAAATGAAGTCGCCAATACGTTGAAAGCCGAACATCGAGTAATAGATATAGAACGGCACCATCTGTTTATCGTGATTCGAATACGAGGTGCCGGCTGCAAGCCAGGAACAAAACGCGCCGCCCTCGTTGATACCTTCTTCAAGAATCTGGCCTTCCTTGTCTTCCTTGTAGTACATCAACTCGCCGGCATCCTGCGGCGTATACAGCTGACCTTTGACCGCGTAAATACCAACACTGCGAAACAGTCCTTCCATGCCGAAGGTACGCGCTTCATCCGGAACAATAGGGACGATGTGCTTACCGATCTGCTTGTCACGCAATAACGTCGTAAGAATCCGCACAAACGCCATCGTCGTTGACGCTTCGCGCTCTCCGGTACCGTCGAGTTGCGTCCGGAATGTTTCGAGCGACGGTATTGGCAATGCGGTTGATTTCTTGCGCCGCTGCGGCAGCGAGCCACCCAATGCATGCCGCCGTTCCATCATGTATTCGAGTTCAACGCTGTCCGCGGCAGGTTTGTAATACGGAACGTCTTCGATGTCTTTGTCAGAAACCGGGATATTGAATCGATCGCGCATTTCCTTGAGTGACTCGAGATCCAGCTTCTTCTGTTGATGCGCAGTATTCTGCCCTTCGCCGGCAGAACCCATGCCGTAGCCCTTAACGGTTTTCGCCAAGATAATCGTCGGCTGCCCGGTATGGCGCATTGCTGCGTCGTAAGCTGCATGAACTTTTAACGGATCGTGGCCACCGCGATTCAGATGCCAGATTTCGTCGTCTGACATGTTGGCAACCATCGCCGCCGCTTCCGGATGTTTGCCGAAGAATTCTTTACGCACGTATGCGCCGTCTTTTGATTTGATCGTTTGGTATTCGCCATCGACTGTTTCTTCCATGATCTGCCGCAAATGACCGTTTCGGTCTTTGGCAAGCAATGGATCCCAGCGCCCGCCCCAAACAACTTTGATCACATTCCAGCCAGCGCCGCCAAATGCCGCCTCCAGCTCCTGAATGATCTTGCCGTTACCGCGAACTGGCCCGTCGAGTCGCTGCAAATTACAGTTGACGACAAACACCAGGTTGTCGAGTCCGCCGCGTACCGGCACCGTAATCGCGCCCATCGACTCCGGCTCGTCCATCTCACCGTCACCGAGAAAACACCAGACCTTGCGGTCCGACTTCGGCGTCATCCCACGATTTTCCATATAGCGCATGAAGCGCGCCTGGTAGATGGCCATCATCGGTCCAAGACCCATCGATACGGTCGGAAATTGCCAGAAGTCCGGCATCAGCCAGGGATGGGGATAGGAGGACAATCCACCGCCGCCCACTTCTTTGCGGAAACGGTTCAGGTCGCCTTCGTTCATGCGCCCTTCGAGGTACGCTCTCGCATAAACCCCGGGTGACGAATGGCCCTGAAAAAATACCATGTCGCCGAGTTGTTCTTTCGTTGGTGCGCGCCAGAAATGGTTGAACCCGACTTCATACAAAGTCGCGGATGACGCAAAACTGGAAATGTGGCCGCCGTACTCAGAACTAACCCGATTTGCCTGCACAACCATCGCCATCGCATTCCAGCGAATGTAAGCCTCAAGTCTCCTTTCGATCGTGCGATCACCCGGATATTCCGGTTGGCGGGCGGTCGCAATCGTATTCAGATAGGCAGTATTTGGGCTGTAGGGCAGATACGCCCCGGATCGTCGCGCGTAGTCGATCATTTGATTTAGGAGAAAGTGAGCTCTCTCCGGCCCATGTTGGCTGAGCACGGAATCGATTGATTCAACCCACTCACTGGTCTCAAGGGGATCAATATCATCGAAGGGATTGAACTTGTTCATAAATCATCCACAATACGCCCCCTGTAACGACAGCGAGCTTAGGTAAAGGCTTGGGGGCCGTAATATTCGGCGTTTGTGCCGTGCCGGTCAAGCAATCATCAAGGAATTCATAGATATGCACGAACTACTGCCGCAAGCAAGCGATATCAAGGTCACGCAGAAAATCGGCCCCGTCGTTATGAAGCACCTCGACAGCATCGATCAATTGATTCTGGTAATGCCAAATCGGCCCAAAGCCAAGGTTTGGCGGGCGATTCCACAAGGCGATCGACTCAAAGCAGCGATGCAAAAACGGCTCAGCGGCGATGTCCCTGCACTACACACGCGCCTGAACAACACTCGACAAACTCTGGTGGTCGGAGCAACAGTTTCAGACGATACCAGTAGCTTCGACTTGCTGACTGTTTCGCGCAAATTAGTCGCCGCTGCGACAGCAGAGAAAGCCGGAACCGTTGCTGTGCTGGTCGTCGGGTTCGACCGCGCAACCACGGAGTCAGTCCACAATTCAGTCGTCGCTGCGGCACTCGCGCGGGGATTCAACTTGCCCAGCTTCAAGAGCAAGGCCGCTCCAGCCAGCATCCGCAGTATTCGCTTACTCGGCTTAGCTGAGAACATCGATTTGCAACGTACGATCGCCGAGGCACGCGGCAATAATCTGGCGCGCTGGCTCACAACCTTGCCGCCCAACAAGCTCGACGCCGCCAACTACGCCGCGATGGTGAAAGACATGGCTGCGGAGCATGGCTGGAAGATGACGCGATTTACGACCAAGGAACTGACCAAGATCGGTGCTGGCGCGTTCCTGGCAGTCTCACAGGGCAACGAAGACGACAGTGCGTCCATTATTCATCTGCGTTACCGGCCGGGCGCGAAGACTGCGCAACCCGACGTCAGTCTGGTCGGCAAAGGAATTATTTTCGACACTGGCGGCACCAATCTCAAACCATTCGCTTCGATGCTGGACATGCATGGCGATATGCAGGGAAGCGCCGTTGCGCTGGGTACTTTTTTGGCGATCTCTGAGCTAAAACTGCCAATGGCAGTGGACTGTTGGTTGGCGATCACTGAAAACCGCACCGGGCCCAAGGCTTACAAGTCTCAGGACATTATTACCGCCGCGAACGGCAAGACAATTCAAACCATTCATACAGATGCAGAAGGCCGCATGGTGCTGGCCGACACGCTTACGCTGGCAAGCAGAAAAAAGCCAAAAGTGATGCTGGACTACGCAACACTTACCGGCTCTGTGATTGGCGCGATAACGACAAAGTACAGTGGCGTATTTACGAATAGGGCCAATTGGCACCCGCGGCTGAAACGTGCGGGTCAGGATTGCGGTGAACGCGTTTGGCCGTTCCCAATTGGCAAAGAGTTTTTGGCTGACCTGAAGAGCGATGTCGCCGATATAATGCAGTGCTCGCCCAACGCATCAGGAGACCATATTTTGGCCGCCAGTTTTCTCGCAGAGTTTGTCGAAAACGATACTCCGTGGATTCATATGGATCTCGCGGCAAGCAATCACAAAGGCGGGCTCGGACATGTTCCAACCGAAGTTACCGGTTTTGGCGTGCGTTACACGTTGAGCCTTTTGCTCGACGAAGAAATTCTGAAGGATCGATGAAATGAGCAGCGATCCTTTGATGTCGGAAAGATTTCGCGGTTTTCTTCCTATCGTCGTCGACGTAGAAACCGGCGGCTTTAACAGCAAGACTGACGCATTGCTCGAAATCGCCGCGGTCTTCGTTGATTTCGGCGATGGCGGTATTCTGACGCGCGGCGAAACAATCCGCTATCACGTGAAGCCATTCGAGGGTTCGAATATGGAGCCTGCATCGCTTGCCGTAAATGGCATTGATCCACACCATCCGCTCCGACCTGCTATCGACGAGCGCGACGCATTGCAACGGCTGTTTCGTGAGATTAGAAAAGCGGTCAGGGATAACGGCTGCAGCCGCGCTGTCCTGGTCGGCCACAATGCGGCTTTCGACCTCGCCTTTCTCAATGAAGCAATTGAGCGCAGCGCGATTAAGCGAAATCCATTCCACCCGTTCAGCTGCTTCGATACTGCCACGCTTTGCGGCGTCGCATTCGGCCAAACCGTGCTTGCACGAGCGGTCGCAGCGGCAGGATTCGATTTTGACGAATCGTTAGCGCATTCGGCTGCTTATGACGCCGAGATAACGGCGGATCTGTTTTGCGAAATCGTCAACCGCTTTCAGTCGGTCTACAATTCCCGCAAGTAATTACAGATTAGGCGTCGAGTAATTCCTTCAGTTCGCCAGAGTTGTACATTTCTACAACAATATCCGAGCCGCCGACTAATTCACCCTTAACGTACAACTGCGGAAACGTTGGCCAGTTCGAATACACTTTTAGCCCTTCGCGAATTTCCTGATCCTCGAAGATATTGACGAATGCAAACGGCTTACCGATCGCATTCAAAGCTGCGACGGTCTGGCCTGAGAACCCACACTGCGGAAAATCCGGCGTTCCTTTCATATACAACAAAACGTCGTGCGCATTAAGTTGTTCTTCTATTCGTTCGTTTGTATCCACGCTTAGTACCCTCTAATTCGAAAATTCGACTGTAATTTTGTTTTCGACAGCTTTAACGCCGTCCGTTGCCATCGCCAATTTCTCGGCGCTCTCGCGTGCAGCGTGGCTCGCTACTGAGCCGGAAAGCCTCACCATGCCAGCACTTGTGCTCACATAGATCACATATTTGCCAAGTTCGGCATCCGCTGCAAATTTTCCTCTAATCGCATTTGTCGTGCTCGTATCGGCGGCCTCCGTCAGTCTCGCCGCTTGAGCGTCCTCAGTTTTACTGCTCGCGGACGACTCACCAGCGAGCATCAGGCCGGAACATCCCGACGATGTGATAACGAATATCAAAAAAACAAGGACACGCATGAACTTCCTCCGTCTGAGGCGGTGATTTTACCTTATAATGGCCGCTGCGCCGCGGCGTGAACACCCCTGATCCACAAATATAACAACAACTAAACCTGGAGATCTGAAAAATGAATCCCTTAGACAGTGTACGCGGTACCATTATCGCCGGCATCGTACTTGCAGTCGCCATCGGCGTAGCTACGACGGGCGTCACGTTTAACGTTGGAAGCTTTATCCTCTGGATACATGTCCTCGCCGGCATTACCTGGATTGGCCTTCTTTACTATTTCAATTTCGTACAGGTGCCCGCGCTGGGCGAAGCCGCCAGCGACGAGGGTGGTCCGGGTGGCGCAGGTATTACAAAATACGTCGCACCGCGCGCTTTGTGGTGGTTCCGTTGGGGCGCGCTAGTCACCTGGCTTTCCGGCGCTTCCTATCTTGGTCATCTCAAAATCTTCGGCAGCGCATTCATGCTCGGAATGGGTGGCGAGAGCTTCAATAGCCAGGCAATGGTTATTGGCGTTGGCGCCTGGTTCGGCACAATCATGCTGTTCAACGTCTGGGTGCTCATCTGGCCAAACCAGAAAAAGATTCTGGGAATGGTTGAGGCAAGCGCTGATGAAATCGCCAAAGGGCGTCGGGTCGCCTTTTTGGCGTCACGCACCAATACCTTATTGTCGATTCCAATGCTGATGAGCATGGTCGGCTACGGTCACGGTGGCTTCTTTATCTGATCGTTAGCGCAAGTATCACGGAGCCCGGCCTTCGCGCCGGGCTTTTTTTGGCCGACTCTATTTGGCCTCGGCGATGGCGCGGGTGACGCGCTTGGGTTCCGAGACGCCGTAACCCTGCGCGTAATCAACGCCCATGCCACGCAGCATCGTGATGATTTCTTCGTTCTCAGCGAACTCAGCGATCGTTTTCTTACCGGTTAGGTGACCGATTTCATTAATAGATCGCACCATTTCGCGATCGATAGGATCGTGCAAAATCTCTTTGACAAAGCTGCCATCGATCTTGAGAAAATCGACCGGGAAATGCTTCAAGTAGCCGAACGAAGACAGACCAGTACCGAAATCGTCCAGGGCAAATTTGCAACCGAGTTCTTTTAACGCATTGATAAACCGATTCGCTTGCGAGTAACTCGCGATCGCCGCAGTTTCGGTAATTTCAAAACATATCTTGGTCGCGTCCAGTCCGCTCATCTGAAACTGGTCAACAACAAACGGCAAGAATTTCTCATCGCCGAGACTCTGTCCGGATAAATTAATTGAACACAGTGCAAGGCGTTCACGCTCGTCGGCCTCAGATACCAGCCAACGGAATGTACTGCGAATTACCCAACGATCGATTCCCGGCGTAATACCGTAACGCTCTGCCGCCTCGATGAATAACCCCGGTGAAATAATGCCGCCGTTTTCGTCTCGCATGCGCAGCAAAATCTCGTAATGCGCCCCCGGCTCGTCAACTTGCAAAGGCTGAATCGTCTGACGAAATAGCTCGAAGCGATCTTCTTCAAGCGCATTGTTAATGCGCGCCGCCCATTGCATTTCACGACGACGGCGCATCAGGTCAATGTCATTTTCCTGAAAGCTATGG